>NZ_JBVJWO010000006.1:127696-200199 GCF_055602345.1 Streptomyces sp. NPDC037401 | reverse complement strand
AAGGCGCACCGCAGCGCGCCTCCCCCCCCCCCCCCCCCCCCCCCCCCCCCCGGGGGGGGGGCCCCCCCCCCCCCCCCGCCCCTCCGCACCCTCCCCCTCATGCACAAGGAGCCCACCATGCGGCTGATCAGCTACACCCTCGACGATGCGTCCGTGCGCCTCGGGGCGCAGGCCGACGACGTCGTCGTCGACCTCGCCACCCTGGCCGAGCGGGCCGCCGTGGAACTGCCCCTGGACCTGCTGTCGTTCATCCGGGCCGGCGCGCCCGCCCGCCAGGCCGCGCACGACCTGCTGGCCGCCGGCCCCGCCGCCTGGCCCGCCGAAGCCGTGCACCGGATCGAGGCCGTGAGCCTGCGTGCCCCGCTGCGCCCCGGCAAGATCATCGGGGTCGGGCTGAACTACGTCGAGCACGTGGAGGAGTCCAGCCGCAGCCTGGACACCGACAAGGAGCGGCCCACGCGCCCCGTGCTCTTCAGCAAGCCCGCCACCGCCGTGACCGGCCCCGGGCAGCCCGTCCTGCACAACGCCGACCTCACCACCCAGCTGGACTGGGAGTGCGAACTCGCCGTCGTCATCGGCCGCACCGCCTTCCGGGTGAGCGAGGAGGAGGCGTACGACCACATCTTCGGCTTCAGCATCGTCAACGACATCAGCGCCCGCGACCAGCGCCGCTCCGGCCAGTGGTTCTTCTCCAAGGGCCAGGACTCCTACGCACCCTTCGGCCCCGCGGTCGTCACGGCCGACGACATCCCGGACCCGATGGACCTCGATCTCTCGCTGCGCGTCAACGGCGTCACCAAGCAGAAGTCGAACACGCGCCACATGCTCTTCTCCATCGCCCGCCTCATCGCCGACATCTCCTCCGGCGTCACCCTGGAGCCCGGCGACGTCATCGCCACCGGATCGCCCGCCGGCGTGGGAGCCGGCATGGTCCCGCCCGAGTTCCTGGTCCCCGGGGACACCGTCGAGGCCACGGTCGAGCTGATCGGCACCCTGACCAACCCCGTCATCGACGCCCGTTGAGGAGCGACATGTCCCCCCGCACCCCCCGCACTCCCCGTACGTACCGCATCGGCCAGATCGTGCCGAGCTCCAACGTCACCATGGAAACCGAGGTCCCCGCGGTCCTGCGCGCCCGGGAAACCATCGCGCCGGAACGCTTCACCTTCCACTCCAGCCGGATGCGGATGACCCACGTCACCCCGGAACAGCTCAGGGCCATGGACGCCGACTCCGACCGCTGCGCCGTCGAGCTCTCCGACGCGCACGTGGACGTGCTGGGCTACGCCTGCCTGGTGGCCATCATGAGCATGGGACTCGGCTACCACCGCACCTCCGAGGAGCGCCTGCACGTCCGCACCGTGGAGAACGGCGCCCCCGCCCCCGTCGTCACCAGCGCCGGAGCCCTCGTGCACGGGCTGCACACCCTCAAGGCGAAGAAGATCTCCCTGATCGCCCCCTACATGCGCCCGCTGACGAAGACCGTCGTCGACTACCTCACCCACGAGGGCATCGAGGTGCTCGACTACCACGCCCTGGAGATCCCCGGAAACCTCGACGTCGCCGCACACGACCCCGCACGCCTTCCCGGGCTCGCCCAGGCCCTGGACCACAGCGACGCCGACGCCGTCGTGCTCTCCGCCTGCGTCCAGATGCCCTCGCTGGGCGCCATCGACGAGGCCGAACAGCTCCTCGGCAAACCGGTCGTCTCGGCAGCCGTGTGCACCGCCCACCAGATGCTGCGCGCCCTCGGCCTCCCGGCCGTGGCCCCCGGCGCGGGCCACCTCCTGTCCGGCGCGTACGCGGAAACGCCGCCGGTGCGGCAGTCTCCCGCAGAGCGGTAACGGCGCCACGCCACCCCGTCGCCCCGTCGTCGCACACGGCCCGCCGTGACCTGGCCCTGGACGGTGCACCGTCCGCCAGGCTCGGTAGGATCGCGACCGCATACGACGGAAGGCGATCATGGCGGACAGTCCCCTCAGGCCCAGCTCGTTGATCAACACGGTCTACGGGGCGTTCGCGCGCCGCCTCGGCGGCTGGATCTCCGTCGCCGACCTGATCACCCTGATGTCCGAGCTGGACGTCGACGGCCCGGCAGTGCGCTCGGCGATCTCCAGGCTCAAGAAGAAGGGTGTGCTCGAACCGGAACACCGCGGCGCCACCGGCTACCGGCTCAGCCCGGCCGCGCACCCCGTCTTCGACGAGGGCGACCGGCGCATCTTCGGCAGCCTGGAACCGGCTGAGCTCAGCGACGGCTGGGCGATGGCCGTCTTCTCCGTACCGGAGTCCGAGCGCTCGTACCGCTACCAGCTGCGCACCCGGCTGACCTGGCTCGGCTTCGGCAACATCGCCCCCGGCGTGTGGCTGGCCCCCGGCCGGCTCCTCGACGACGCCCGCGCCATGCTGGTCCGGCGCGGGCTCAGCGACTACGTCCACCTGTTCGCCGCGGACTACGCCGCCTTCAGCGACCTGTCCGAGTCGGTCAGCTCGTGGTGGGACTTCCCGGCGATCCAGGCACAGTACGCCACCTTCGCCGACGCGTACGGCCCCGTCGCCGCGGGACTCGTGCAGCAGCGCGACATCGACGGCGGCGAGGCCTTCCGCCACTACGTCCCCATGCTCACCCAATGGCGCCGACTGCCCTACCTCGACCCCGGCCTGCCCAGCGAACTGCTCCCCGCCGGCTGGAACGCCGTTGCCGCGCGTCAGATCTTCCAGGAACTGCACGACGTACTCGCCACTCCGAGCCTGCTGCACGTACAGCAGGTCACCGGCCTGGCAGAGGCGCCGCCCGCCTCCTAGTGCCGCGACCGCACTGGGAAATGCCGGGCCCGCCGCCCCACCTTCGTGTCGGTGGGGCGGCGGGACCCGGTGGCAGGGCTGTTCGCCGCAAGGCGGCAATGCGGTTACGGCGCCGCCGGATGGTGCAGGCGGCGCCAGTAGCCGGCGATGTCCTCGGTGGCGGTGGTGACCGAGTCGAGGGTCATCGTCGTGCGGGAATCGCGGCCGTAGCGGTCCCACTGCGGCATGGGGTGCTGGTTGGGGTCGCCCGTGCGGATGAAGGAGATCCAGGACGCGTGCACGGTCGCGGCGAGACCGTCACGGACCCGGGGGCCCAGCCCCGCCAGGAAGGGCGCCTGCGACCACTTGTCGAAATTGTCGAACACGAACGGCAGCTCCAGACAGTGCGCGGCCGCGAGTTGACCGTTGTGCGCGGGTGTCGGCAGGTTGAACTGGTAGGCCCAGACCGGACGCCCACGGGCCGCCCGCCGTTCGGCCAGCGCCACGCAGGGCATGCGGAACAGGTCGTCGGTGATCAGATCCATGAGCACGTCCAGCGGGCGGGCGCCCGGCCGGGCCTCCTCGTAGGCGGTGTAGGCCTGGGCCGCCCGGTTTCCGAAGGTGTTCCGCGCTCTGGCGAGCACCTGGTCCTTGGTGGCCGCGGCGTACGGCTCGCTCAGGGCGAAGGCGAAGTTCGCCTCCTCCCTGGTCCAGCCGATCAGGACCTCGATGTCCGCCCCGGCACCGCTGAGCAGCAGGTCGGCCGGGTTGCGGTCCAGCGTGACCTCGTCCAGCACCGGCAGGAACGGGGTCCCCCAGTACCCCCACTGGGCGGTGCGCCCGAACATCTCGAAGGTGGCGGCGATCAGGCGCGGCCAGGGCACGGCCCGGAGCTCCGCCACGTCCCTGGCCCCGACGACGTCCAGGAAGGCCGCGGTGCGCTGCAGTGACTCGGCGCGGGTGGGGATCTTCAGCCCGAGCGGCGGGCTCTGCAGGATCGCGCGCCGGAACAGCGGGCGGCCGCCCCTGGTCCGGGCGCCGGCCAGCGCCGCGACCGACAGCGCGCCGCCGGACTGTCCGGCGACGGTGATGTTGTCCGGGTCGCCGCCGAACGCGGCTATGTTGTCCCGTACCCAGTTCAGCGCGGCCAGCTGGTCGGTGAGCCAGAAGTTCCCGCCCGCGCCGTCCTCTCCGAAGTAGAGGTAACCCAGCGGCCCGAGGCGGTAGTTGACGGTCACGACGACGAGGTCGCCGTTGCGGGCGAAGGTCTCGCCGGAGTAGTTCGGCATCGAGCCGGATCCGGAGATGAAGCCGCCGCCGTGGATCCACACCATCACCGGCCGCTCGGCGCCACCGGTTCCGGGGGTCCAGACGTTGAGGGTGAGGCAGTCCTCGTCGAAGGGGGGCGAGCCGTGCGTACCGAGCACCTGGTCGCCGCCTTCCCGGTAGGGCTGCGGTGCGCTCGGCCCGAAGGCGGTCGCATCGCGCGTCCCCTGCCATCCGGGGTGGGGCCGGGCCGGCCGCCATCGGAGGGCGCCGACCGGCGGCGCCGCGTAGGGCACGCCCTTGAAGACGCTGAGGCCGCCTTCCGCGCTTCCGCGCAGGCGGCCCGCGGGTGCCTCCACCACGGGTGCGGACGCGGGTGTGAGCGGGGCGGCTTGCGCCGTGCCCCCGCCCTGCATGCCGGAGAGCAGCGCGGCGCCGGCCAGCCCCCCGCCGTTCTTGAGGATCTTGCGCCGCGATGGATCGTCGGTCATGGTGCTTCACTCCCTGACTGATCAAGAGCCCTGACGCCGGATTGACATTGCGTATTTTTGACGAAGGTCAGTGTTACGACATACCCGGGGTCGGGGTCAAGGGGTGCGACCCCCGGGCGATCGGCGATATCGCGCGCTCTTGACGTCCGTTGCTATTGCACGATAGACACGTGTCACTTCCGATGCTCCGGCCGGGGTCATTGCTCGCCCCGGCGTCGGCTCTCGCTTCCCTCCTCTGGGACCCCTCAAGGCAGCCTCCTCATCAACATCCGGCCATCCAGGGCTGGTTGACAACGTTCGGAGTTTCCATGGCAGGTCGATTTCGTCCCGTTGGTCTGATCGCCGTGACAACGGCAGCCCTCTTCCTGACCACGGCATGCGGTGGCGCCAGCCTGGGGACGGGCGACGGCGGCGAGCAGAACGGGCCCGTGAAGATCGGGCTCCTCGTCCCGCAGTCGGGGACCTACAAGGCGCTGGGCGACGACATGAAGCACGGCTTCGAGCTCTACGTCGAACAGCACGGCGGCAAGCTCGGCGGGCGCGAGGTGGAGATCGTGGTCGCGGACGAAGGGGAGACGGCCGACTCGGGCAAGGCGGCGGCGGAGAAGCTGGTCAAGCAGGACCGCGTGCTGGCAGTGAGCGGCGTGGTCAGCTCGGCCACCATCAACGGGGTCAAGGACCTCTTCGAGAGCAGCAGGGTACCGCTCGTCGGCTCGAACGCCTCGCCCACGACCCTGACCGGGACCGAATACGTCTGGCGCACCTCGTACGTCAACGACGAACCCGGCAAGGCGCTCGGCAAGTACGTGGCGCAGAAGGCCGGAGGCCCGGTCTTCCTGATCGCCGCCGGCTACCAGGCGGGCGAGGACGAGGTGGACGGCTTCAAGTCCACCTTCCTCCCGGCGGGCGGCAAGATCGCGGGGAAGGAGGTCTACACGCCGTTCCCCGGGACCAAGAACTTCCAGCCGTACCTCGCGCAGATCGAGCGGTCCGGAGCCAAGGCCGTCTTCTGCTTCTACGCCGGCGGCGCGGCCGTCGACTTCGTCAAGCAGTACCGGGACTTCGGACTGGCCGGCAAGATCCCGCTCTACGCACCCGGCTTCCTCACGGAGGGCGGCGTCCTCAAGGGGCAGGGAGCGGCGGCCGACGGCATCCTCACCGCACTCAACTACAGCGCGGACCTGGACAACGCGGCCAACAAGCAGTTCGCCCCGGCCTACGAGTCCGCCTACGGTACGGCTCCGACCACGTACGCGATGGCGTCATGGGACGCGGCGCAGGTACTCGACCGGGCGATCAAGGCCGCAGGCGGCACGGTGACCCCGGAAACGGTCAACACCGCCATCGCCGGCGTGGGGGACGTCGACAGCCCGCGAGGCACCTGGCGGTTCAACAGCGGCGGCACGCCCGTCCAGCCCTGGTACCTGCGCGAGGTCAAGCAGGGGGCCAACACCGTCAGCTCCGAGCTCGGCCGGCTGGGCGGCTGACATGTACGGATGGTTGGACGGCAATGTCGTCAGCGTCATCGACGGCGTCGCCTTCGGTCTGCTCCTCTTCACGATCGCCGTCGGCCTCTCCCTGGTCTTCGGCATGATGGACGTGCTCAACCTCGCCCACGGAACGCTCTACCTCGCAGGGGCCTACACCGCCTACGCCCTCTCCGACGGGAGCCTGTGGGGCCTGCTCCTCGCCCTGGCGGCCGGCGCCCTGGTGGGCACCCTGGGCGGAGCGGCGCTGACGTTCCTCACCCAGCCGCTGGCCCGGCGCGGGCACCTCGACCAGGCCGTGCTGACGCTCGGCGTCACCTTCATCGTCGCCGATCTCCTCGCCGCGGCGTTCGGAGGCGAGGTGCTGCCCACCGACCCGCCGACCTCGCTCCGCGGGACGCTGGACCTCTTCGGCCATGCCTATCCGGTCTACCGGCTCGTGTTCATCGGCGTCGCGGCCGGCCTCGCCGCCCTCGTGTACCTCGTGTTCGAACGCAGCTCGCTCGGAGCGCTGGTACGGGCCACCGTCGCGGACCGGGACATGGTCCGCGCCCTGGGCGTGGACATCCGCAAGGTGCTCTACGGAGTCTTCGCGCTCGGCGCGGCCCTGGCCGTGGTCGGCGGTGTCCTCGGGGCGCCGATCCTGGGTCCCGGCCCGGGCGTCGACGAGACCGTCCTCGTCCTCTCGCTCGTCGTCGTGGTCGTGGGCGGTCTCGGATCCGTGCGCGGCGCACTCGCCGGCGCGCTCCTCATCGGCCAGGTGCAGACGCTCGGGGTGGCGCTGCTCCCGGAGTACGCCCCGTTCCTGCTCTTCGGCACCATGCTGGCCGTGCTCGTCGTCCGCCCGCACGGCCTGGTCCCGTCGGGGGTGCGCGCATGAGCCCGGCGGGATCAGACGGAACCGCCGCACGGCGGCTGTGCATGACCGCCGCAGCCCTCGGCCTCGCCGCGGCCCCGTTCGTCCTCGGCTCGTACGCCATCGGCACCCTGTCGCGGATCCTGGTGTTCGCCCTGCTCGCCATCAGCGTGAACCTGCTCACCGGCCTGACCGGACTGCCGACGCTCGGCCAGTCGGCCTACTTCGGCGTCGGTGCCTACACGGCGGCCATCGTCGCGACGCGGCTCACCGACGTCGGCGTACTGCAACTGCTCATCGCCGCCGGAGTCTCCGCGCTGGTGGCCGTGCCCACGGGATGGCTGGCGGTGAGGGCCCGGGGCGTGGTCTTCCTGATGCTGACGCTGGCGATCGGCGAGATCGCGTACAGCGCTGCCGTCAACTGGAAGTCGCTGACGAACGGCACCGACGGTGTGTCCGGCATCCCGCCCGTCGTACCGCTGCCGGGCATGTCCGCTCTGGAACTCGACGGCCTGGTGTACCTCTACGTCCTGGTCGTGTTCCTGGTGCTCTTCGCGGCGGTCTCCCGCACGGGCTCGACACCGTTCGCCCTCGCCCTGCGCGGGATCCGTGACAACGAGCGCCGCATGAGCGCGATCGGATACCCCACCCGACGGTACGCCCTGGCCGTCTACTGCGGCGCCGGTGCGCTGGCCGGCGTCGCCGGTGGCCTGTGGGTGTCGGTGCAGCGGTTCGTCTCGCCCGGCGATGCGGGGTTCGAGATCGCCGCCCTGGCCCTGCTCGCCGTCGTCATCGGCGGCTCCGGCTCGATGTGGGGGGCCTGTGCCGGAGCCGCGCTCGTCTGGCTCACCCGCGACTACCTCGGAAACCTCGAAGCCGTCGCGGGACGCGGGCCGCTGCTGCTCGGACTGTTCTTCGTCATCGCCGTCTACGCGCTGCCCCGCGGGCTGTCCGGGGTACGACTCCCGCCCAAGCTGACCCGGAAGAGGACGGCGTGAGAGAACACGATCTACTGGAACTACACCAGGTGTCGCGGCACTTCGGCTCCTTCCGGGCCCTGGACGAGGTCGATCTCACCGTGCGCCGGGGGACCCGGCACGCGGTCATCGGCCCGAACGGCGCGGGTAAATCGACGCTGTTCGGCCTGATCTCGGGAACGCTGGCGACGACGTCCGGAACCGTCCTCGTCGACGGGCAGGACGTGACCCGGCTGCCCGTGGACCGCCGCGTCGGACTCGGCGTCGCCGCGACGTTCCAGCACTCCAGTCTCTTCATGCGGGAAACCGTCCTGGAGAACGTCCTGCTCGCCGCGCTGCGCCGGGCCGGCGCCGGATTCGGAGGCTGGCGGAGGGTGAGTGCCCGGACGACGGCCATCGCGCGGGCGCGGACGCTGCTCGAGCAGGTGGGGCTGCCCGCCCGGCACGACGTGCCGGCGGCCGCCCTCTCGCACGGCGAACGGCGGCAGCTGGAGGTCGCCGTCGCTCTCGCCACCGAACCCCGGCTGCTGTTGCTGGACGAGCCGGCCGCCGGGATGTCTCCGGCGGAGACGGCGCGACTCACCGAACTCGTCGCCGCCCTGCCCGCCGACGTGACGGTGCTCCTGATCGAACACGACCTCGACATGGTCTTCGAGCTCGCCGACACGGTGACGGTCATGCACCTCGGCAGACACCTCAAGACGGGCTCCCCGGACGAGGTGCGGTCCTCCAGCGAGGTCCAGAGCGCCTACCTCGGCACCATGGAGGTCTCCCCGTGAAGCCGTTCTTCAGCGTGCGCGGCCTGAGCTCCGGATACGCCGGCGGCGTGGTCCTCGGCGGTGTCGATCTCGACCTCGGCGAAGGCGGGATCGTCGCGGTCCTCGGCCGCAACGGGGTCGGGAAGACCACCCTCATCTCGACCGTCGCGGGTTTCGTCCGGCCGTACGAAGGAAGCGTCATCCTCGGCGGCCGGGAGCTCGCCGGATCCCGGGTCGATGTGATCGCCCGGGCCGGGGTGGCCGTCGTCCCGCAGGGGCGCCGGGTCTTCGCCCCCCTGACCGTGGCGGAGCACCTGGCGATCGCCTCGAGGCGATCGGCCCGCGGTCCGTGGACGAGGGCCCGCGTCCTCGACCTGCTCCCGCGACTGGGGGAGCGGCTCGGGCACCGCGGTGACCAGCTCTCCGGCGGGGAACAGCAGATGCTCGCCATCGCCCGAGCCCTGCTCGGGAATCCGCGTCTCCTGCTCCTCGACGAGCCGTCCGACGGCCTCGCCCCTGCGATCGTCGACCAAGTGGGTGAAGTCATCCGCGAGGTGAGTGCGCAGGGCATGTCGGTGGTCCTCGTCGAACAGAACCTGGGGCTCGCCTTCTCCGTCGCCCAGAACGTGGCGGTCGTGCAGAAGGGCCGCATCGTCCACGAGGCGACCTGCGCGGAGTTCGGATCCCGTCCCGAAGACCGCCGGCGTCTTCTGGGCGTCGACTGAGCGCCCGGATGTGCGTCCCCGTGCCGTCAGAGACCCGACTCCTGGTGCCAGATCCGGCGGGATGCCGGGAGCGGGTCCTCGACGACTGACGGTTCGGTGTCCCACAGGCGAGCCGTCGGCCGTTCCGTCGTGAAGGGTGCCCAGCCGGGGTCCCCCGAGGAGGCGAAGGAAATCCAGGAGGCACGGAGCCGTTCGGACAGGCGCGTGAAGTCCTGGGACGGGGCCTTCCCGCCGAACGGAAAACGGGCCAGAGCCCCTCGCGTGTGGCCGAAGGTCGCCGGGATGTCCACGGTGTGGCAGGCGCCGAGGGCTCCGCCGAAGACCGGACTGCGCCACGTGAAGTCGTAGAGCCACGCCCGCCCGCCCGCCGCGGCGTGTGCCTCGGCCAGCCACGTTGCGGGCATCCGGAACAGCGCGTCCGAGTACATGGTGACGTACAGCTGGGAGTCGGTCAGGTCCGGGTGCGCGGCGCGGTAGTCGGCCGCGGCCTGACGGCCGAGCCCCAGACCCTCGGTGACGGCACCGAGGTCGAGATTGCGCACCTTCGCCGAGGGCTGCGCGGGCTTTCGGGCTGCCCGATCGCGAAGGCCCGCGCGTGCCGCCGCGAACATCATGGGCACGGCCTTGAGCATCGCACCGAGCTTGATCCTGATGAGGCCGCGTTCCATGGCGAACAGCGTGAACTCGTCGTGCGTATAGCCGGAGATCAGGTCGACGTCACGTGCGCACCCTGAACGGAGCGCGAGCCAGGGCTTGTCGACCACCGTGATGCCGTCGATGACGGGCGTGAACGCGGTGATGGCCTCGGGAGTCGTCCACTTCGACGGATCGGCTCTCATCGCGGGCAGCGGTGCGTCTTGTACCGCCAGCAGGGCTTCAGGGGACACGGAAGCCAGACCGTCGAGACCCACGCCGACCGCTTCCCCGATCATCGCGGCGATCCGCCGGGCCTCCTCCTCGGGCAGGAACCGCCCGGCCATGCTCTGGACGATGGCCCGGCGGAACAGCCCGCGCGCGGCCGGTGCGGACAGCAAGGCGGCCACGGACGCGCCTCCACCGGACTCGCCGAAGACCGTCACGTTGTCCGGGTCGCCGCCGAAGGCCGCGATGTTGTCTCGTACCCAGGTGAGCGCCGCGGCCTGGTCGAGGAAGCCCCGGTTGGCCGGTGCCCCCGGTACGTAGCCGAACCCCTCGAATCCGACGCGGTAGTTGAACGTCACCATGACCACGCCGCCCCGGGCGAGCACCTCGCCGTCGTAGCCCGGATCGGCGGAATGGCCCGTCTTCCACCCACCGCCGTAGATCCACACCATGACCGGCAGCCGGTCACCGGCGCTCCCGGGGGTCCAGACGTTCACGCTGAGGCAGTCCAGGCCGTCCTCCGGCCGCCAGGCCGGGGGCATTCCGGGTGCCAGCGGCAACTGAGGCGGGGCGGTGCCGAAGGACGTGGCCGGACGGACACCGTCCCAGGCGGGCACCGGGGCAGGTGCCTGGAACCTTCGGGGTCCTTCCGGGGGGAGGGCGTACGGAATCCCCCTGAAGACGGACAGCCCGTTCTCGGCCGTGCCTTCGACTTCGCCGGTCAGGGTCTCGATGACAACACCCATGAGGTGGCTCCTTTGCACGGAGGGCCTGAGGGCCGCGTCGGGTGGGCGCGTGTTACACGTGTAACTTTATCAGCAGCGCTGCTCGGGTTCCGGTGGCCCGCCGATGCTGCCCGCCGTGCAGCCCCGGAGGGCCGCGACACACGCCGCGCCCGTATGGCCGTGGAGACCGCCTGATGAGCGCCGTGTCCATCGGCCCCGAGGCGTGGCATGCTCAACCTATGGACGGCGATTTCGTGCCTCCCGAGGCCGGTGTGGGCGCGACCCCCGAGGTGCGGGCGTTGGCCAAGGTCGTGTCCAGGCTCCGCGCCGAGGTCGTCGACCTCGAGGCTCTGGCCTCGATGACGGCCGTCCTGGAGCGTGCCAAGGGCGTACTGATGGCCCGGGAGGGAGTGACGGCGGACGCCGCGTACGAGCTGTTGCTCACGAGTGCCGCGAAGCATCGGCGGACCCTCCTGGAGGAGTGCTGGATCACCCTGGGCCGGACCGGCGCGGCTCGTGCGGTGCCCACTGCGCAGGCTGCCGCACCCGACGCGCCCCCGGAGCCGGACCCCTCACCCTTCCGTGCGGGCCGCTACGTCACCGGACGTGACCGGCCGGCCGGGCACCGGACACTGCTCGCCCGGCTGGCCCGGGACCTGACCGGCGCTCGTACCCCGAACGAGATCGCGGAGTTGCTGCATGCTGCACTGAGCTGCTCGGAGGACGTGGACGCGGTGATGATCTACACCGTGACCGTTGCCGGAAGCCTGGAGCTGGCAGGGCACGCCGGTGTAGACGAAGCGCTGGCCGCGCAGTGGAGCCACATCCCTCCGCTCGGCGGTGTCGCCGCGCTCGAAGCCGTCGCGGCCCAGGAGGCGGTGTGGCTGGAGGACCCGGAGCGGGACGCGGTCCGCTACCTGCTGATCGGTGATCCACCCGAGCGATGGCCGTCGCGCGCCTGGCTCCCGGTACCCGGCAACCGGCCCGTGACGGCCGTCGTCGGCTTCTTCCGCACCCGGCCGGGTCCCTTCGACGCCCGTACCCGGACTCTGCTCAGGCGGGCCGTCAGGCTGTGCGGCGGGCCGCTGGGAGAAGACCGGGGCTCCCGCGGCCCCGACCCGCTCCAGCAGGACGTCGACGCCATCCAGTCCGTCCTCGATGCCGTGTCCGGGCCGGCCGTCCTGCTGACCCCGCTGCGTGCGCAGACGGGTGAGGTGGAGGACTACCGGATCGACGCGGCGGCGCCGGAGTCGCTGGACGTGGCCGGGCGCCGGGGCAAGGAGCTGGTCGGGCGGCGGATCCTGGAGACCTACCCGACGGTGGCGGGCACCGCGCTGTGGGAGGGGTATGCGGACACGCTGACGACGGGCGCGGTCTACGAGGGAGAGCCCTTCGCCTATGAGGAAGTGACCGCCGGAGTGCAGCAACAGTCCGTGTACTCCGTCCGGGCCTCCAGGCTGGGAGAGCGCCTGGTCGTGTCCTGGATCCGCCACGACACCAGCGAACGCGAGACCCGCAGGCTGGCCGACGTGCAGCGGCTGGGCAACCTCGGCTGGGCGGGCTGGAACCTGGCGACGGACACCATCACGTGGTCCGACCAGGTCTACGCCATCTTCGACCGCGACCCCGCCCTGGGGCCCATGCGGCTGGAAGAGCTGCCCGGGCAGCTGCTGCCGGAGGACTTGCCGAGGCTGGGCACGGCCGTGCAGCGGCTGCTGGGCGACGGCGCGGCCATCGACCAGCACTTCCGCATCACCTCCGCCCAGGGCATCCGGCACCTGCGGATCGTCGCGGAGGCGCAGTTGGACGCGGACGGCAGTCCGGTGGAGGTGCACGGCTTCTTCCAGGACCTGACCGCACAGCGGGGCGCCGAACTGGCCCTGCGGGAGAGCGAGCGGGCCAATCTCGTCCAGCGAGGCAGGCTGAAGGCCGAACGCGTGCTCGCCGCCCGGCTCCAGGACACCCTGCTGCCCATCCCGGAGCAGTCGCTGGAATTGGCTGGCTTGTGCGTGGACGTGGCCTACATCCCCGCCGACAGCGGGTTGAACGTCGGCGGCGACTGGTACTCGGCGATCGAACTCCCGGACAAGAGCGCACTGTTCGTCGTCGGAGACGTCGCCGGCCACGGTCTGGCGGCCGTGGGCACCATGGCCCAGCTACGGTTCACCGCGAAGGGCATGACCATCACCGGCACACCCTTGCCCGAGGTCCTCGCCCGGCTCAACACCCTCCTGCTCCACACCGCTTCGGACCCCCACGGTGCCACCGCCACCATGGTCATGGCGCGCTACCAGCCCTGGGACCACCGGCTGACCTGGGTGAGGGCGGGCCACCTGCCGCTGCTGCTGATCCGGGGCGGCGAGGCGAGCTTCCTCCCGCAGCCCGCGGGAGTCCTCCTCGGCGCCACGTTCGCCTCCACGTACGAAGAGGAGGTGACGGATCTGCTGCCCGGAGACAACCTCCTCCTCTTCACGGACGGTCTCGTGGAGGAGCCGGGAGAGGACATCGAAGCCGGGCTCGCCCGCCTCCGCGACACGGCTCTGCGGCTCGTGCGGGAAGGCCGGAGCGGCACGCTCGCCAAGGCCCTCGCCGGCCTGCGGCCGGGGAACCGGGACGACATGTGCGTCCTGGAGATCCACGTACCCGAAGCGCCCTGACCTCGAGAACGTGCGCCACTGCCGACCTCGCCGTCCCGTCTGGCGACCACACCGCACCGTCAGGCGAGGGGCAACTTCTGTTCGGACCAGACCGTCTTGCCTCCCGTGGTGTAGCGGCTGCCCCAGCGGTGCGAGAGCTGGGCGACGATGTACAGGCCGCGACCGCCCTCCTCGGAGCTCCTCGCACGCCGCATCCTCGGCTGCGTGTTGCTGGAGTCCGAGACCTCGCACGTCAGGTTGTCCGCCCGGATCAGCCGGAGCCGGACCGGGCCACCGGCGTGGCGGATGGCGTTGGTGACCAGCTCGCTGACGATGAGCTCTGTGCTGAAGGCGAGCTCGTCGAGGTCCCAGGCGGTCAGCTGATCCAGTACGAGATGGCGCGCGTCGCCGACGACCGCCGGGTCGGAGTCGAGCTGCCACGTCGCGATGGAGCCGGCGTCCACCGCCCGGGTACGGGCCAGCAGGAGGGTGACGTCGTCCCTCAGCCTCCCTGGCGGCAACCCTTCCACGATGTCGTGCCGGGCCTGACGCAGCGGCCGGCCGAGTACGTCGGCGCGCAGCAGTCGGTCCGCCAGGTCGCGCATGCCCTGGTCGATGTCTCCCTCTCCGCGTTCGATCAGACCGTCGGTGTACAGGGCGAGGACGCTCCCCGGGAGCAGATCGCGTTCGACCGGCTCGAAAGGCCAGCCGCCGACCCCCAGGGGCGGGCCGGGGCTCAGCTCGACGTACTCCACGGCTCCGTCCGGGCCGACCACGGCCGGAGGCGGGTGTCCGGCGCTTGCCATGACACAACTTCCGTTCACCGGGTCGTATACGGCGTACAGGCAGGTCGCCCCGGCCGGTCCGCTGGGCAGCGGCGTGCCCGGGTCGCCGTCTTCCGAATCGTCGCTCTCGGCCTCGGCGGCGACTTGCAGGACCATGTCGTCCACGTGCGCCAGCAGCTCCTCGGGCTCCAGCTCCAAGTCCGCCATCGCGCGTACGGCGCTGCGCAGGCGGCCCATCATGGCCGTGGCGTGCAGCCCGTGACCGGCAACGTCGCCGACCACCAGGGCGACCCGGGCGGACGACAGGGGGATGACGTCGAACCAGTCGCCGCCCACCCCGCTGTCCGCGTCGGCGGGCAGGTAGAGGCTGGCGGCTTCCAGCGCGGGCATGTCCGAGGTGGCCGGCGGCAGCAGGCTGCGCTGCAGGCCCACAGCGGTGCGGCGTTCCTTCATGTACCGCCGCGCATTGTCCACGGCGACGGCCGCACGGGCGGCGATCTCCTCCAGGAGTGCCAGGTCGTCCTCCTCCAGCGGGGCAGTGTCCCCCGTGCGCCAGAGCGTGAGCCTTCCGAACCTGATGCCCCGCGCGCACAGCGGCGCCGTCATCGCCGAATGCGCACCCGGGACGGTGGTGGCCCACGCCCGGGCCGCTTCGTCCTCAGACTGCGCGGGCCGGGTTCCGAGGCCCGTGATCAGCTCTCCCCGGCACTCCCGGGTCCCCGGCGCGGCCGGTTCGGGCACGCCCGCCGCCGTCACGGTCGGGTCGGCAGCGGCCGTGGCGGGAAGAGCCGTGAAGTGGGCCGTACCCGTACGCAGTACGTCTGGTTCCGCTCCGGCGACCGCCATCCGGATCAGGGGCAGGGCGCGCCGGCCGTCGGCGGGTGGTTCACCGCCGGTCAGAACGGTCTCCGCGAGATCCACCGCGGCGCAATCGCCGAACGCGGGCGCCAGCACTGTGACCAGGTCCTCGACGGTGCGCAGAACGGACAGCGACCCGCTCAGCGCTTCGGTCGCGCGGTACAGCAGGTCCAGGCGCCCACGCGACCGCTCGTGGTCGGTGACGTCGGTGAACACCGTCGCCACACCCATCGGACGTCCGTCGGGTTCCTGCAGCCGGAACGCCTGGATGGTCACGACCCGGCCGCCTCGCGGGTCGTCCAGGGTGCGCGCGGTCGCGTGGAAACCGATCAGGGGGTTCCCGCTGTGCAGGACCTCCCGCAGCCGGTCGTCGATGATCCGTGCGTCCTCGGCCCACAGGAAGTCGGCCAGGCGCCGGCCATTCAATTCGTCGGGCACCCCGGTGTACGGCAGCAGGTGCGTATTGGTCCGCAGCAGGCGCAGCTCGGCATCGAAGACGGCGAGGCCCACTCGGCCCTGAAGGAACAGCTCGTGTGTGAAGGCGTGGTCCTGCCGCCATTGGGCCACCAGCTCCAGGGGTGCGCCGAATACGAGGCACCGGGCCGCGGGCGCGTCCCCACGCGCGCCGCCGTTCAGCGGGACGACGCGGAAGCCGATCTCCAGCCGGCGGCCCGAGCCGTGCCGCAGTGTGGCCCGGCCCTCCCAGCCTTCCTCCTCCCCCCGCCTGCCCTGAGCCAGAACCGCTCCCCAGCTGCTCGCGTCCGCCAGGAGGTCCCGCGGCCGTCGGCCGCAGACGTCTGCGGCCGAGCGCTCCAGGAGGACTTCGGCCGCCGGTGTCCAGGCGACGATCGTCCCGGCGTGGTCCAGCAGTGCCGCGGCTGTGTTCGTGACAGCGAAGGGATAGTCCTGGTTGTTTTCAGTGGCGCGCATGCGTGCCCATCTCGTCCGCCGGTCCCGCTGTCCTCATGCTGGTCGATGTCCGGAACGAGAGCCAGAGGCGTTGCGCCATTCGGTCCCGCTCCGGCGCGCGCAGGCCGACGCGGGCGCAAGACCGGCGCCGCCTGCCGCCCGGGCCGCCGCAACGAATCCCATACGCCCGCCGACCCGCCGGCCGGACCCTGACAGTGC
This sequence comes from Streptomyces sp. NPDC037401, assembly GCF_055602345.1. Taxonomy (NCBI): domain Bacteria; kingdom Bacillati; phylum Actinomycetota; class Actinomycetes; order Kitasatosporales; family Streptomycetaceae; genus Streptomyces; species Streptomyces sp. NPDC037401. The sequence continues at coordinate 183,865 of NZ_JBVJWO010000006.1, read as the reverse complement.
CCCGTTGGCGCTTCACGCCCCTGACTCCTCGGGTGCCTCCAACTCGCGGTGCCGGTGCGGTGCGAGATCGGTGCAGTCGCCAACACCTGTCCGTCGTCGGAGTGTCCGGGCGTGACCGGCCCGATGGGGCGGCCCCCCGCCGCCCCGTCGGAGCGCCCCGTCAGCGGCGGCTCGCGCAGGTCCACGCTCCCATGCCCTGAATCCTGGCGAGCCTTCTCGCCGTCGCGATCTGCTCCGCCTTCGTGGCGAGGTCTGCGCGTGGGGCGTACTTACGGCCTCCAGCCGCCTTCCAGCTCGACCGGGTGAACTGCAACCCCCCGTAGTGGCCGTTGCCGGTGTTCGCCTTCCAGTTGCCGCCGGATTCGCATCGGGCGATGGCGTCCCAGTCAGGGCTGGGTTTGGAGTGGACCGAGGCGGCGTGCGCTCCGGAGAGGTTCAACAGGGACACGGTCAACAGGACCCCGGCGGCCAGCAGTTGACCGATCATGCTACGGCTTCGCCGGTTCTTCGAGTGGCGAGACATCAGTCCTCCTTCGCTGTTGGGCGGGCTGCCACGAACAGCGGGCGGGCCCGCGTACGGCCGTCCTCGGGCCGTTGCCACAGCACAGCACGGAGTCATCTCTTCCAGCGGCACATGCGATCGACGAAGGGACGACGCCACCCGAACGGACGGACGGAGAAGGCGTCGAGGGCATCCTGCAGCACCTTGGCAGCCGAGGCGCGGCCGGGTCTCCGGGGCGGACCGCTCCGGAACGGCGACCGCCCCCGGCCGGAAGTACCGGTCGGGGGCGGTCGGGGTGATCGGCCGCCGTCGGACGGCGGCCAGTGAGGCGGGCCCTGAGGCGGGTCCTACAGGGGCCCGTCCGGCAGGCCGCCCACCGTGAAGGTGTCGTAGATGTCGAGCAGGTCCTCCTCGGCATCCAGCCACACGTCCGGCGGCATCAGGCACACGAGTGCCGTCAGCCGGAGCAGGGCGGTGAGGCCGGGCAGGCGCCCGGCCTGCCCGGCCGGCACCTGCTCGGCGCCGGGCCACTCGTCGGTCAGCGCCCGCAGGCAGTCCCGCCGGGCCCGGGCCTCGTCGGTGCCGGGCCGGTCGTCCTCCAGGTGCCGAAGTCCTGCGGTCGGGACCGGCCGGCACGCGGCGACGAGCCGCCGCCGCAGTGTCGGATCCGCGTCCTGCCAGGAGGCGGGAAGGGCCCGGTCGGCCAGGGCCGCCGCGGCCTTCTCCTCCGCCTCGGACAGACGGTCCGCCGGGATCCCCAGCGCGGTCAGCCCGTAAGGGGGCTCACCGTGCCAGTGCAGCAGGTACACCGTCCGCGTACGGTCCGTCACGGGCACATCTCGTCCCAGTCGTTGTTGTAGTGCCTGTCGTAGTTCACCACGGTGGCCCCGCACCTGGTGCCCGTGCCGTTCCGGCCGGTCGAGATCACGAACTCGCCCACACCCCCGTAGTAGTAGCAGGTGCCCCGCGGCGCCCAGTTGGCCACGGCCCGTGCCTTGGCCGCGTTGTTGCCGGACTCGTAGCCGGTGGCCAATTCCTCCCAGCCGTACCGGCGCGACCGGTACAGCGTGATGTGGATGGAGAAGCTGCCGACCTTCTTCTTGCACTTGAGGTCGGCGTGCACGTTGATGCGGCCCTTCTTCGTGTGCGAGGGGTGCGGGTTGTCCACGCCCATCCTGCAGCACAGCTTGCTCGAACTGCAGTCGCCGCCGAGGTCGGTGCAGTTGTTGCCGTCGCCCGAGCAGTACTCGTACGGGTCCGCGTTGCCGCAGTACACCGGGTCCACGGACAGGAACCGCCCGGTCGACGGGTCCTACTGGCGGACGCCCATCAGGATGACGCCGGACGGAGTGTCCGAGGCCCGCCGGTGGGCCGCCAGCCAGCTGTAACGGGCCGAGGCCATACCCTCGCGGACGTTGCCCTACTCGTCCCGTGTCCGCCACCGACAGCGGCTTCTGCGGATCCAGCGGCAGGGCGACGCCCGCGGCGCCGTGCAGGTCGGTCAGCTGAGCACGGTGTCACCACCGGTTCCGGTGACGGCGGCCAGTGTGCCCGACAGGCTGGTGACGTTGCGGCTGCGCAGGTCGGCGGCCACGTCCTCCGCCGTCCAGGACGGGCTGTCCGCCCCGTCGTCGTACGACACCGCGCGTCCCAGGGCGTCGTAGCCGTAGGAGACCGTCTTGCCGCCGGAGGCGATGCTGGTCGGCTTGCCGCTGACCGGGTCGTACGTGTGGACCGTCTCCGGGACCGCGGTGCCGAGGCCGCCGGTGACCGACGTGCGCGTGGCACGGCCTGCGCCGTCGCGCGTGACCCGGGTGACGCGGGTCTGACCGCCCGCCGTGGCGGTGGTCTTGGCCACCTGGCCGTGGGTGTCGTACTCGTAGGCCCGTTGCCGCGGGGCACGATGTAGAACGTCACCCGGACAGGGAACCGGCGGGCGGCTCTCGCCGGGTCGGCTCCTCACGTGCCGGGCTTCCCGTCCTCTGCGCTGCCCATGAGCTCCGTGAAGGGCCTCTCCGTCATCGAGCCGCGCACCCGCGTGAGCCCGTACCGGTCGTTGGCCTCCTCGTTCGCGTCGCGGCGGTTGGGGTCGAAGGCCTTCCTCTGCCCGGGCGGCCCCACGTCCACGTAGATGTAGGGCCAGGAGCCCTTGAACATCCACCACAGGGTGACCCGCTGCTGGCCGCGGGTGACGTTGAGGATCTCGCTGCTGTTCGAAACATCTGCCTGATAACGGAAGTAGTCGCCGGGAGGTCCTTCGGGATCCTTGTCCCTGCCTTGGTCTTTGAGCATCCCGGCGTAGCTCTTGGACTGCCCGAAATCGGAGGTGATGGTCGTCCTGTCCTGCCTGACCATGTACACCTCGGTCTGCGCCCGCACGGTTTCGTAGGCGTACTTTCTGGGATCCTTGATTTTCACGACCGCGTCCCCCGAGAATTCCTCACCCGGGCTCAGCGCCCGCCCCGGCGGGGCAATGAATTCATGAGACTGGATCAGTGTGTAGCTCCCGCCTTTCGCGGGCTTGCCCTGGATCCAGTAGATGCTGCCGAGGACGTAGACGGGAATCGTGCCCGTGTTCTTCACGGAGAGGTGGACGGGCAGGTACATCTGCGTCCCGTCCCTGTTCATGCTCGCCGGTCTGAATTCCGCTGCGCTCATCACCATCGGAGACGTCGCGTACGGAACGTACACCTGCGAGTACATCAGGTTGGCACCCGCGAGCAGGCCGGAGAGGGCCGCCCCGATCGCGATGCGATAGGGATTGCTGACCCCCTTCCAGGCGCGGGCTCGGACGAGGGTGACGAGAGCCCATACGGACCAGGCGATGAAGGTCGCCCAGAGCCACACATACCGCGTATAAGCATGGGCGGACATCTGTACCAGCAGCAGCGTCACATTGATGATGCAAGAAATCAATACCGCGAACAGCACCACGATCCCCGAATACCGCGATTGCCGCTTGGTCCAGTAATCCACTGCGGCGATTACGGCGAGTGCCTCCAACGCACCCGCGACGAGGAAGGTCGCTCCCGCGAGACGGCCGGCATAGGTGAGGGCGCCGGCGGTGTCCGCCATGCCGATCTTGACGAGCACGGCCGCGGTCGCCAAGAGCCCGAGAACCACGGCGGTTCCGGTGAGGCGTCGCGGCCACGCACGATCCGGCCAGACGGTGCTGTCGCCGCCGCACCACTGGATGCCCCGCTCGCACTCCAGACCGGCATGCCGCAGGAGCCTCTTCAGCTCAGCAGCGGACCGTACTCTCCCGATGGTCTTGCCGCCCCTGGTGACCTTCCGCAAGCCGAGGTCGTCCGGCGGCGCCACGGCCACCGGAGGGTTGGTCTCCATGGCACCAGTCTGCTGCCGCGCTTCGGTGAACGCCTCTGGAGTGGCCGCTCCAGGGGCTCCGCGCGTGTAATGGAAGGGGGACATACCAACCGTCCAGGAGTCAGCATGCGCACCCGACTTGCACAGCTTGCCACCGCTCTCATCGTGACCGCCCTGGGCCTCTTGGGACCGATGGCCCAAGCCGCACCGGCGTCCACGCCCACCATCGACGCCCAGATGTGCGTCTCCGGTGGCGGCTCCGTGGAGTACGACCCCGCCACCGGCCAGTGGATGTGCATCGGCGGCAAGTACAACAATCAACCGGTCACCTGACGTTCGCCGCGCCCCGGAATTCCGCCGCCGGCAGGGATCCTGGCCTCACTGCAAACGGCTGAGCATGAGAGCAAGGGCTCTGACAGCCCGCTCCCGGTTCTGCGCTTGGGTGCTGTTGCGGGCCACATATGCCGTCATGAGGAACTGCCCCTTGCGGCCCGTGAGGTAGGTGTAGTAGCCGTCCATCTTTTCGCCGTTCGCGCCGAGCGCCTGGTGGCCTTCCTCTGCGACGACCTGGTCGAATCCCCTGAGTGCGGGAATCTCCACCAAGTGCACTCGGTCCCACTTCGTCTTACTGGCGGTGTCCTGGACCGTCTTGCACCGAGCGGCGTCGTCGCGGCGCCTGTCCGCGTCGGCCTGTGCGAAGCCCGCCGCCCGGTACACGACGACCGCCGACGTCGCGTAGACCGTCTGGTCCGTCGTCCTGGTGGCGCGCTGCAATCCGGCCAGTGCATTGAGCACCGGCTGGGTCACGTACAAGCAGCGCTGATCGGTGGATTGACCGAGCAGGCGTTCGTCCTCGTAGGGGTCGCTCTCCGCGAAACCCGTGCCCCAGTCCGCAGGAGTGAGCGCCACCCGATGCGCCAGGCTGCGCGCGGCCGCGGCCGTGGGCATGCTGGGCGCCTCGTCGCCCTTGTCGCCGAGAGAAAGCAGGAGCACCACCACGACCGCCGCAATGGCGGCCACGGCGCCGAAGACCACAGGCAGCGGGCGCCACCGGCGGCGTCGAGGTGGTTGATCAGCCAACGGTGCCGCATGCAAGGGTCCGCGAGGCGGCCCGGACGACGGGGGAGAGGTCATGAACCCGCTCTACCACTCGTCGCCGGGACTCCTCCGGCGCCCCGTCGACGGATCACCTGATAGAACCCAACACGATGCTCCGGCCCGACCAGGGACCGCGACTGCCGGCCCGGGCGGACGCGGCATCGCAGTCTGAGTGGCGCGGCGGCAGGCCGACCACGGCCATGTGCGAGAACCTGCTTTCAAGGGGTGGGTGTTGGAGCTGACAGGGCGGGGACCCGAGGCTGACGTGTATGCGTTGGACGGGGCACGTGTGCTGCGCCGTTTCCGGGACGGGCGGCGTCCGGCGCAGGACGAGGCGCGACTCTTGCAGTGGCTGGCCGCGCAGGGCTACCCGGTGCCGGTCGCGACGTAGCCGGCACGGACCTGGTCATGGAGCGGCTGCACGGGCCGACCATGAGCGAGGCGTTGCGCAGCGGCCCCTGGCGAGCTCCGGCGTACGGCGCGCTGCTGGGCCGGCTGCACCGGGAACTGCACGGGCTGCCCGATCGGGCGTTCCTCTCCGGCGACGTGCGCCGATGCCTCGACCACTTGGCTATGACGACTTCTTTGGGAGTCGTTCGTCGAGCAGTTCGGGAGGCGTGGGGCTCGGGGTTGAGTGATCAACATCGTTGAGTTTTGATGTCGCTAGCGTGTGCGATCGAGGGCTGCGGTCTGCTTCATAATCCAGCTGTGGACATATCCGATGAGGGGCAGCCGCTCGATCCCGTCTGGCATGCGATCAACAACAACGTGTGTGGTGGCCTGTCAGGTGCCCCGAGTGCTTCGTTGGTGGCCAAACAGTTCATCGGGGCAGGCTGGACTTCCAGATCGGCGTCGTGGGAGTCGTATGAGGTCGAGACCAGCTGGTGCCGCATCGAGGTGGACCCGACCGAGGGCGACACTCTCCTGAACGGGGTCGTCGATCCTCAACGGTTCGAAGATCTGGCAGCACTACTGACCCGGTTCGGCCTGCGGTTCAGGCTTGAACTCTATGGCGATGAGGGAGGGCTGCTGAGGGAGATCGAAGCTGGAGCTCCGTCAGAGCCTCAGGACGCAGTCCCGCGGCCTCTCAGCCGGCTGCTCGCTCCGCTTGGGCTTTGGTCGCGGCGAGGCGGTAGGACTCGGTTCCGGTCTGGATGATGTGGCCGCCGAAGGTGAGCCGGTCGACGATGGCCGCGCAGAGCCGGGGATCGGTGAACGTCTTCGTCCAGCCGCCGAACGATTCGTTCGAGGCGATCGCCACGCTGTTCTTTTCCTCCCGTTCCGTCAAAACCTGGAAGAGGAGTTCGACGCCGCGGCGGTCGAGTTTCATGTAGCCGAGTTCGTCGATGCAGAGCAGGTCAACGCGGCCGTAGCGGGCGATGGTCTTGGTCAGCTGCTTCTCGTCCGCGGCCTCGACGAGCTCGTTCACGAGTTTCGTGGCAAGGGTGTAGCGGACCCGGTGGCCCTTCATCGCGGCTTCGGTGCCCAGCGCGATCAGCAGGTGAGACTTGCCTGTCCCGGAGTCGCCGATCAGGCAGAGCGGCTGGCCCTTGCGGACCCACTCGCATTTGGCCAGGGTGTGGATGGCCGCCGGGTCGACGTTCGGATTGGCGTCGAAGTCGAAGGCACGCAGGGACTTGTCGCGAGGGAAGGCGGCGGCTTTGATGCGACGCTCCGACCGGCGTCGGGCACGGTCGTCGCACTCGGACATCAGGAGCTCGGCCAGAAAGCCCCGGTAGGACATCTGCTCGCGGGAGGCCGCGGCCGCGAGGTCCGGAAACTGGCTTCGGATGGTGGGCAGCCGCAGCATTCGGCATGCCTGGTCGATCGCGGTGGTGGCGGCTTCTTCGGTGATTTCGCGCTGGCGGGGGACGGTCATGTGGCTTCTCCCTGGCTGGTGCCCTGGCCGCCGGTCCGGCGGCGGTTGAGTAGTTGGTCGTAGGCGGCCACCGAGGGAAGGGGCCGGGTGTCGGGCGGCAGGTGGGTCAGCCGGTAGTCGGCGAGGAAAGTCACCGTCGCGTGCTCCTCGACGGGTGGGGCAGGCACCTCGGGTGCGGGAACTTGGGGCGCGGGAGCGTCGCCGTCGGCAGCCTTGCGGGCCTCCAGAGCGACCGCGTCCGCCGTCAGAGCGCCGGCCCGGAAGGCCTCTGCCAGGCCCGCGACCACGTGCTCGTGGCGCATATGGCGCCCCAGAAGCAGCACCTGGATCAGTGCCCGGGTGCCTTCGGCGTCCCCATGAGCTGACCGGACCGCGGCCCACCAGTTGTCATGGACGGGGGTGAACCTGCCAGCCGAGCGGGCCTGTTCCAGGGCGGTCGATCCGGGGAAGGCGCCGGGCTTGCGGATGAGGGCTTCAAGGTAGTGGTCCAGGACCGGCTGGGAGCCGCCTCTGGTGCTGAGGCGCTCGTGCCGGGCGACTTCGTTCCGGCCGTCGTAGACGACGAGGTCGTTGGCGTTGAGGAGCACCCGGACCGACTGGCCGATCAGGCGGACGGGGACCGAGTAGCGGTTGGAGCGGACGGTGATCTGGCTTTAGCGGTCCACTCGAGGGGTGCACCAGCGGCCCGTTTCGAACGGCTCCTCCGGCAGCGGTTTCAGTCGTGGCTGTTCGGAGCGGAAGTACTCGCCGATTGTGTGGGGGCGGGAGCTGATCCGGCGGGCCTCGTCGTCGTGTCCCACTGGTCGACCATCGCGTTGAGCTGGGCCAGCGAGTCGACGACGGGCACGGGAACGAAGTGGTTGCGCCGGAAGTATCCGACCTGGCCTTCAACGCCGCCCTTCTCGTGGGCGCCCTCGATTCCGGGCCGGCAATAGAACGCGTCGACGTCCCAGTGCGAGCGGAACTGGGTCCAGCGTTCGGCTTCCACCCGCATGCGTCCCAGTCCGATCACCCGGGAGACCGCGGCCTTCAGGTTGTCGTAGCGGACCCTGCCGCGGGGGACGCCTCCCAGGGTCTTCAGCGCGTGAACGTGGCCTTCGATGAACGCCTCCTGGCCGCAGGAGGCAAAGAACCGATGGACCGCCTTGCCCGAGTACGACAGGCGGAAGGAGAACAGGTAGCAGCGGGTGGGGACCCCGGCCAGCATGATGTGCACGTCCCCGAAGTCGACCTCCGCTTCCGCGCCGGGGATGTGGGACTGCGGGATGAACGCCACCTCCGGGCCCCGGTCGGCCAGGAGCAGGATCTGCTTGCGGCGGCCGGCGACGTAGGAACGGACCATCTGGTACGAGATCTCGTAAGCCCCTTGCTCGTCGACCAGCCGGTCGAAGATCCGTTTCGCGGTGTGTTTCTGCTTCGGCGGCGCGTCCAGATCCGCCTGCAGGAAGCCGTCGATGATCCGTTTGTAGGGGTCCAGCCGGGTCGTCCGGGGGCGGTGTTTCTTGCGTGGCTCCGGCCACTGCGCGTCCAGAGCTCTGCGAACCGTCCGCCAGGTCACGCCGTACTTGTGCTCCAGCGCGCGCATCGAAATGCCGCCCAGACGGTGGTCACGACGGATCGCCGCGCACAGCTCGACCTTCGACTTCGGCATGCGCATGGGAGCCCCCAGTGGGAGAAGCACACCCAGCGTCCCACCACGAGACTTCAACTGCCGTCAAAATAAAGCAACATCACCAGGGTCGGTCAGGACCGCCTCCCGCTACCGCCAACAACGCCTCCCTCAATCATCGACATAGCCAACCACTCCGCCGCCTGGGACGGTGACGTGGCCGAGGTGGCGCGGGAGTTGCCGGCCACGCCCGACCGCGGGTTACGCCCCGGCTCGCTGGGACGTCGACGGCCGACACCTGGTCCGCCAGTTCTACCTCCAAATAGGCGACGGCGACGTCGAGTTTCAGATCTGGCTGGCCGTCGTCGACGCCTGACCGAAACCGTGCGCCCCGCCTCCCCTGAGGGCGGGATCTGTCCCGTTGACGGGACACCTGCGCCGCCTGGGTCCGTAATCCCTGCACCTGCCGAAAGGCGCCGACGATAGCGAGAACTACGTTGAACCTGGCAGCTCGTCGGACCCCCGTGCTAAAACTGAAAGTCCAATCGGCGGACGGAATCCTGAGGGGCGCATTGCTTCACGGATTTGACGGCGCCGTGACCGACAAAGGAGAACTTCATGCGTATAGGTAATGCACTGGCGACCCTGGCCCTGGGGGGCGTATTCGCGCTCGGTGCAGCCGTGCCCGCCCAGGCCGCCGACGTCGCGCCGGGGAAGGTCACCGCCAACGGCGCAACCGCTGCGGCCAGCTGGCACTATCACAGCACGTACTACAACTCGCCCACGCCGTGTGAGAATGCGGGTAAGGCCCAGAGCAAGCCCTACAAGTGCGAAATGGGCCTGCCCGGACCGCTCCTGCCGTTCTATCTCTACCTCTGGTACTGAACTGACATCACAGATCAGAAACGTCTCCTCAGTGGAACGGCCATGCAGAAGTAGGGCATGGCGAAGAGGGTATCGATCCGCCGGTGTTCGGCGTTCTCCTCCTGCCCCCGTAGAAGGAGAACGCCGACCCTCTTGACGACTGGTGTGTAAACATCCGCATTCCACTGGGACGTCAAATTGCCCGACGCCTCTTGCGGTTGGGGCGACGCGGGCGGACGAAGGCGTCGAGCGCGCCCACGGCGGCACGGACATGGGCCCGGGCCGCGACGCAACCTGTCTCCCGCGCACCACCTGGACGGTTGCCCGTCCGCATCCCGAGGATGCCTGCCCAGGTTGTGCTCGACGCACGGGGCCATGCCTGCCCCAGCTACGGGTCGTCGGCACCGTACGGAGGAAGGGCCAGCAGTTGCAGGGGTCCCTGCTCTGGAAGGTCGCCGCCAGGTCCCGGTTGAGGACCGCGAGAGCCCACCCCCCCACGGGGTGCCCGCCCGGCAAGACGCGATAGGGGCCCGCCTGGTCTCTATCTCTGCCTGCAGTTCACGCCCGGCGCAGTGCGGAGCGGCCCGCGAAGCGCGCCGAGCCGCCCAACTCCTCTTCGATCCGTATCAGTTGGTTGTACTTCGCCGTGCGGTCGGAGCGGGAGAGCGAGCCGGTCTTGATCTGACCGCAGCCGGTCGCCACCGCCAGATCCGCGATGGTGGTGTCCTCCGTCTCGCCCGAGCGGTGCGACATGACAGCCGTCCAGCCCGCCTGGTGGGCCGTGGCAACCGCGGCCAGCGCCTCGGTCAGGGTCCCGATCTGATTGACCTTGACCAGGACCGAGTTGCCGACGCCGGTGCGGATGCCCTCGCGCAGCAGCGTCTCGTTGGTGCAGAACACGTCGTCGCCGGTGAGCTGACAGCGGTCGCCGACGCGGGCGGTCAGCTCGCGCCAGCCGTCCCAGTCGTTCTCCGCCATCGGGTCCTCGATGGAGACGACCGGATAGGAGTCGATGAGCTTGGCCAGGTAGTCGGCGTGCTCGGAGGGGGTGCGGCGCACCCCCTCGCCCGCGTAGTCGTACATCCCGTCGCGGAAGAACTCCGACGACGCGGGGTCCATGACCAGGCCGATGTCCGTGCCGGGGCGGTAGCCGGTGCGCTCGATGGCGGTCATCACGAAGTCGAGCGCCTCCTCGGCGGTACGCAGCGCGGGTGCGAACCCGCCCTCGTCGCCGACGCCCGTGGAGTGCCCGGCGGCCAGCAGATCGCGGCGCAGGGTGTGGAAGACCTCGCTGCCCATGCGGACGGCTTCGGCGAAGGTGTCCGCGCCCACGGGCGCGATCATGAACTCCTGGAAATCCAGCGGATTGTCGGCGTGGGCGCCGCCGTTGACGATGTTCATCATCGGCAGCGGCAGGAGGTGGGCGCCGGCGCCGCCGAGGTAGCGGTAGAGGGGCCGGCGGTGGGCCGCCGCGGCGGCCTTGGCGGCGGCGAGGGAGACGCCGAGGATCGCGTTGGCGCCGAGCCGGGACTTCGTGGCGGTGCCGTCGAGGGCGACCAGCGCGGCGTCGAGGCCCGCCTGGTCCACCGCGTCCCGGCCGCGCACGGACGCCGCGATTTCCCCGTTGACGTGGGCCACCGCGCGGTCGACACCCTTGCCGTGCCAGCGTGCGGAGTCTCCGTCGCGCAGTTCCACGGCCTCCCGGGCACCGGTGGAGGCGCCGGACGGGACGGCCGCGCGCCCCAGGGACCCGTCCGCCAGGACGACGTCGACCTCGACCGTGGGGTTGCCCCGGCTGTCGATGATCCGCCGGGCGGTGACGGTCTCGATGGCGGCGTTTGCGGTCCCGACTTCCTTTGCGGACATGTGAGTTCCTCCCCGTTGTCGTGTGCCGCGGCCCCGGCTGCGACAACGCTGGCGCTGAGCCCGACACGCCAAACCATACAGCAATGCTGCTCAGTTTTGCTGTACAGCATTGCTGTCCAGATCAGCTGCGCAGTTTCGCTGTCCAACGAGGTAAAATGCCCTATGCCCACCCCGGAAGCCGCCGCCATCGCCGCCGAACTGCGCACCGCCATGGGCAAGCTCACCCGACGCGTCAAACACGAGGACCGCATCCCGCTGGGCCAGGCCGCCGTGCTCGGCGCACTCGACCGCAACGGCGCCATGACCACCAGTGACCTCGCCGCGGATCAGCGCGTACGACCCCAGTCGATGGCCCGGTCGGTGGGCCTGCTCATGGAACAGGACCTGATCACGCGCCGCGCTCACCCCACGGACGGCCGCAAGTCGCTGGTCGAGCTGTCGGACGCCGGCCGGGCCGCGCTCGAAGCGGAGCGTGGCCGCAGGGCCGGTTGGCTCGCGCAGGCCATCGAGGCCGAACTCACGGATGAGGAGCGGGCGTTGCTGGCACGGAGCGCCGCCCTGCTGGAGCGGCTCGCCACGCGCTAGTGGCGCGGTGGGCGAAGGCGCGGTGTGGGCGGTGCGGCCCCGCGTATGCAGTCCGGCCTGAAGCGGCCGGCCCCGTCCCCGGTCCGCTGACCGCCCCCGTGCCCGCAGGTGAGCCGTTCTCCGAAGCGCCACCGACTCCGACATCCTGACCTCGGCGTCTCTTGCACCTGCGCGTTCTGGTACCCCGCCCCCGCTCTGGACCCTGTGGGCCGGGACGGCGGACCTGCGGGAGGCCGACGCGGCCCGGAGATCCTCTTCGGCGAACAGATCGGCCTTCCTCCGAAGACCCTCGCCCGCGTGCTGTGCTTCCCCGGTGCTCACGAGTTGATACCTGCTCCCCTCCGGAGAATCCGGGCTGTGTGGACATGCACCCGTGAGTCGCAGCCCCTTCTCGTGGAAGCCCCCGATCCCTCGAGGCGGTCATCGAGCCGCCTGCCCTGCACCAACGGATCCGGCATGCAGCCCCCGCCCGTTCCGTTCCTTCCTTCCGCGCCGGAGTCCCCGGTGACCGCGATCTTTACGGTCTTCTCAACTGCTGCCATGCTGACCGGGTTTGATCAGCCGAAGGAGGGTTCTTTGTCTCGCATAGCCACTCTGGTGGTCGCGCTCACCAGCGCGTTAGCCCTGGCTTCCAGCGGTGCCGTCACGGCGGCGGCGGCGCCCGTGAAGCCTGCCGGAGAAACGATTGCCGCCTCGACCGCCCTGGCCACCGCCGGCGCGCCGGTCGCCCCCGTGCAATGGACGCCCTGCAACCCGGACCCGTCCCAGCCCGATCCCAAGATCTACGACTGTGCCGTGTACCCCGTGCCGCTGGACTACGCGAACCCGTCCGGCGAGAAGATCGGCATCGCCATGATGCGCCGGCGGGCAGGCGACCCGGCCAAGCGCATCGGATCGCTCTTCCTGAACCCCGGTGGCCCCGGCGGCAGCGGCTACCTGTGGGCCACCACGGCCCGGTTCGAGCCCCGCGTCACGGAGCACTTCGACCTCATCGGCTTCGACCCCCGCGGTGTCGCCCGCAGCAATCCGCTGCGGTGCTTCAAGACCAACGAGGAAGCGGAAGCGGTCTTCGAGCGGGCGACCATCGTGCCCGTCACCCGCACCGAGGTGAACGGCACCCTCGCGGCCGCCCGGGACTACACGCGTGCCTGCGCCCGCACTGCCGGCCCGCTCATCCGCCACATGTCCACCATGAACGTGGTGCGCGACCTCGACCGGATGCGCCAGGCCGTGGGCGACCGGCAGCTGACCTTCGCCGGCTTCTCGTACGGCACACTGATCGGCGCCACCTACGCCAACATGTACCCGGACAAGGTGCGCGCGGTCATCGTCGACGGCAACGTCGACCCGAACCTGCGCATGCACGACGGTCTCGAGTACGACCGCCAGCGCGCCAGGGGCGGCTTCGAACCGGCACTGGCCGAGTTCCTCAAGCGCTGCAAGGCCGTCGGCGCGCCGCGCTGCGCCTTCGCCGAGGGCGACACCCGCGCGAAGTTCGACGCGATCCGCGACCGTCTGCGCACTTCGTCGGTGACGCTGCCGAGCGGCGCGGAAGTCACTCTCAGCAGCTTCACCAGCCAGGTGGCCAGCGCCCTGTACGCGCAGAGCCGGCTCGCGCCGATGGCGGTGTCGCTCGAGGCCCTGCACCAGGTGATCAACCAGCAGCGGGGCGTGGGTCCGGAGCTAGGCAAGGTCCCCGCGGCTGCGGCGGACCGGCTGACCAGGGTCGTCCCGGCGGCACTGCGCGAGGCCCCCGCGGAAACCCCGTACACCTCGGACGACTCGTACTTCGGAGTCAACTGCCAGGACAAGCCGTACCCGTCGAACCCGAGGGTCTTCGCGCACCTGGCCCGCACCTGGGAACGGCACGCGCCCACGTTCGGCCGGTACCAGGCCTTCGACGCGCCCCCGTGCGCGACCTGGCCGGCGCCCGCCCGCACCTCGGAGCGGTACACCGGGCCGTGGAACCGGCGGACCGCGAACAAGGTCATGGTCATCGGCAACACCTTCGACCCCGCGACCCAGTACCGCTTCTCGCAGCGGATGCAGCGGCAGCTCGGGAACTCCGTGCTGGTCACGGTCGATGTGATCGAGCACTGCGCGGTGGGCCGGAGCAAGGCGCTGAACGCGCTGGTGACCGCGTACCTCGTGGACGGAACGGCGCCGAAGCCCGGCCAGGTCCTCAAGCCGGACCTGGACCCCTTCCCCGTGCCGACTGCCTGACGCGCCGCGCCGGAGGCTGACCGGCACTTGTGCACCCGGCTCAGCGGCGATGGCAGCCACCGCCGCTGAGCCGGCGGGCGTCGGCGAAGCCGCCTGACCGCCGCACGGTCCTGGACGAAGTAGTGGCCGCCGTCCTCGACGACCTCCAGGGACACCTCACGGGCGTACGCCTCCCACGGCCGGAAACCGTCTCGGCGATCTCCGCGACCAGTTCCCCGGCCGCCTCGGCCCAGGCCACGACCGGCTCCTCGGGCAGGGCGGGATCGTGTCCGGGTAGCGCCGCGGCCCGCAACTCCACGTCCTCCGGCAACTCGCCGGCCAGGGCGTGTAAGGCCGTGGCGCTGCCGCCTCCGTACGGGATGCAGACGAGCGTGTGGCGGGGGGCCCGCTGCCGGTCCGGGGTGAGCCGGTGCAGCCGCTGCCGGCCGTGCCCCGCGTCCTGCGCCGCGAGGTGGGCGGCGAGGGCCCGCGGCGTCGGGTTCTTGAACACCTCGACCACGGACAGTCCGCCGATGGCCCGCGCCAGCGACACGGCCTTGAAGGAGTCACCACCGACATCGAAGAAGTCGTCGTCGATGCCGGCACCCTCGGTGCCCAGCACCCGGTCCCACGCCTGGACCACCCTCAGCTCCAGTGCGTTGCGCGGAGGGACGGCGGCCTTCGGGCCTCTGCCCCCGGTGCCGACGGACGGCGCGGGCAACGCCTTGCGGTCCAGCTTGCCGTTGGTGGTGAGCGGGATCTCGGCCAGCTCGACGTACGCCGTGGGGACCATGTACGCGGGCAGGTCGCCCTTCAGCCGCTCGCGCAGCGCGGCCGGATCGGGTGCCCGGCCGGGGGCGGGCACCAGGTAGGCGGTCAGCACGCTGTCCCCCACCGCGTCGGTACGGACCAGCACCCGCGCCTCGGCCACCCCCTCGCAGGCGAGGAGAGCAGCCTCGATCTCGCCCGGCTCGATGCGGAACCCGCGGAGCTTGATCTGGTCGTCCGCGCGCCCGAGGTATTCGAGGCAGCCGTCCGAAGTCCACCTGGCCAGGTCGCCGGAGCGGTAGAGGCGGCTGCCGGGCGGCCCGAACGGGTTGGCCACGAATCGCTGGGCGGTCAGCTCGGGACGTTTCAGGTAGCCGCGGGCGACCTGGGGACCCGCCACGTACATCTCCCCGACGACGCCCACCGGAACGGGCCGGCCGGCACCGTTGAGGACGTGGACCTCCAGGCCCGGCAGTCCGGTTCCGATCACGCTGCCGGGCTGCCGGGCAGCGAGCCCGGCGTCCAGCGCCAGATGGCTGACGTGCACGGTCGTCTCGGTGATGCCGTACATGTTGACCAGGACGGGGGCGTCCTCGGCGTGCTGCTCGTACCACTCGCCGAGCGGGGCCAGGTCCAGGGCCTCGCCTCCGAACACGACGTAGCGGATAGACAGCCGCCGGCTCAGCTCCGGGTTCTCCCGGTCCGCCCGCATCAACTGGTAGAAGGCCGAGGGGGTCTGGTTCAGGACCGTCACACCCTCGTGCACCAGCAGAGCGAGGAAGTCCTGCGGGGACCGGCTGGGCTCGTACGGCACCATGACGAGCCGTCCACCGTGCAGCAGCGGACCCCACAGCTCCCAGACGGAGAAGTCGAAGGCGTACGAGTGGAACATCGTCCACACGTCGTCCTCGCAGAAATCGAACATGCTCCGGGATGCGGTGAACAGGGCCAGGACGTTGCGGTGGGTGACGACCACGCCCTTGGGGCGGCCGGTGGACCCCGAGGTGTAGATGACGTACGCCGCGTCCTCCGTCTGCGGGGCGGCGGTCCGTTCGTGCGCTTCCAGGCCGGTGGCGGGCAGGGATGCGAGCGCAGCCTCGGTGCCCGGGTCGTCGAGGCAGAGGCCGAGCACGTGGCCGGCGGGCACGCGGTCGGCCACGGCCGATGTCGTCACGACGAGCTGGGGAGCCGCGTCGCCGAGGATGTAGGCGATCCGGTCGGCCGGACTGTCCGGGTCGATGGGCACGTAGGCGGCACCGGACTTGAGGACGGCGAGGAGCGTGACGACCAGCTCGGCCGAACGGGCCAGGGAGACGGCCACGAACCGGCCGGGACCGGCACCGTACGTGACGAGCAGGCGCGCGAGCCGGTTGGCGCGCGCGTTGAGCTCCGCATAGTCGAGGGTGAGGTCTCCCGAGGTCACGGCCGGGCGCACGGCCCCCGTCGCCACCTGCCTCTCGAACGCCTCGGCGAGCGTGACGGCGGGCACCGGACCGGCGTCGCCGCCGGCGGCCGCCCAGGCGGCCAGCCGGCTGCGCTCGCCATGCGGACCACCGAGTCACGGTCGAAGAGATCGGTGGCGTACTCGACGAGACCGATCGCCCTGTGGCCGGAGCGCGACTTCTGCTCGGTGAGGCTGAACAGCAGGTCGAACTTGGCCGCCCCCGTGACCGCCGGGACGAACTCGGTTTGGACCCCGGGCAGTTCCGCGCTCGCACCGGGATCTGCGTTCTGCCAGGTGAACATCACCTGGAACAGGGGGTGGTACGCGCGTGAGCGTTCCGGGTTGAGCACCTCCACCAGCCGCTCGAACGGGAGGTCCTGGTTTCCGTAGGCGGACAGTGCCTTCTCCCGGACGCGGCCGAGGAATTCCTCGAAGGTGGGCGCGCCGGAGAGGTCGGCCCGCAGCACCCAGGCACACGCACCTGTCCCGCACTATTCCGGATTATGGAAGAGGGGGTCGCGCAAGGTCAATTGAGCGCGGGTTTTCCCGACAGGGGCTGGCGCGGACATCGAGTGAGGCTTGAGTACCGGAAAACCGGAGCCGGTAATTTCACCGGGATGTCGCCCATAGAGATTCAGACAAGTGTCGACCGGCTTCTACGCTGTCCGGTCACGCGGAACTCCACGTGAACGCAGTTCGTCCGTGACCGCGACCGCCGAGATTCGGACTTGCCCCCAGCGCGAGGTCCAATGGCACGAGAGATCCGCTGGGGGGGGGTGCACCCCTCAGCCTCAGACCCGGTCGCCGCGGACGGCGGCGAGTACGAGCGCGGGAGCCCGCCCGGCGATGCCGGTCGAGCCGATGACGGAGATCACTTCGACACTGGGCGGGTGCCGGCATGCCGGCACCCGCCGCCCCTCCCGGTGCCGGCACTCTCGGCTTCTGCACGGCTGGCGCGTGCGGCTGCTGTCGGTCAGAACGAACCCGACTGCGCGCCCGCCGTCGAGCTGATCCTCAGCCCCGGCTGCCGACCGCTGCCAGGGCGTCCTTGACCTCCTGCGCCACGCGGGCCGCGTCCTCGGCGTTGTTCACCACATCCGTGTGGTTCATGTCGATGACGAGGACGTCGCTGGCCGAGTAGTGCTTGTGCACCCAGTCGTCGTAGCCGGACCACAGCGTCCGGTAGTACTCGACGAGGCTCTCGTCCTGTTCGAAACCGCGGCCCCGCAGACCGATACGGTGCAGCACCGTCTCGAAGTCCGCCTTGAGATAGACCATGAGATCGGGCGCCTTGCGGTACGGCAGGCCGTCGATCTCGCGCATCATCTCGTTGAGCAGCCCCTCGTACACGCGCATCTCGAGCGTGCTGATCCGGCCCAGGTCGTGATTGACCTTGGCGAAGTACCAGTCCTCGTAGATCGACCGGTCGAGGACGTTGTCGCCCTGCTTGTACGCCTCCTTGATCGAGGCGAACCGCGTCTGCAGGAAGTAGAGCTGGAGCAGGAAGGGGTAGCGCTTCGCCTGGATCTCTTCGGGGCTCGCCGTGTAGAAGAGCGGAAGGATCGGATTGTCTTCCACGCTCTCGTAGAAGACTTCGCTGCCCAGCTCCTTGGCGAGCAGTTCGGCCACACTCGTCTTGCCGATTCCGATCATGCCACCGACGCAGATCACTGGCATACCTCACTTCTCCCTGGGGGTCTACTGTTCGTGGGCGGCTGGGCCGGGCGCCCCACACCACTGAGACGCACGCCGATGCCGCGCGATTCCCCAGGATCTTAGTGATCAGCGTCATGGGGTCCCCGTCAGGACCGAGGACCTGACACGGGCCGCTCTCCTCGACCGCCACCGGCGTGACCGACCGTTCCACAGCCGCCACGCAAGGTGATGGGCCGCAGCCCTGCGGCCTACAGAAATATTAGGTGACGATTTGCCCTGGGTCGGCCAGAGCGCAGGCATCAAGCTCAGTCGGCTCTGGGCGACAAAGATGCCGTGGAGCCAACCAATCGGATCATCGTTGCCTTGGACTTCGACAACCTCCGCTGACGAAGTCGTCGACCGGCTTGGTGAGGAGTGTCGCTTCTACAAGGTCGGGATGGAGCTGCTCACGGCTGCCGGGCCGGACCTGATCGTCGTCACCGGCATGACGGGCTCCGATCTCGCTGACATCGGCGTCACCGGCTCAACCTCGACCGATCAGCAGGTGTTGCGGCTGGCCCGGCTGGCGGAACGCGCTGGTTGCCATGGCGTGATCGCATCGCCGCAGGAAGCCGGGCCGCTGCGTGGTGTGCTTGGCTCCGCACCCTGATCGTCACGCCGGGAGTTGCGCTTCCCGGTCAGTCCCCAGGTGAGCACGCCCGGCCCGGCACGCCGCGTGCTGCCGTTGCCGCCGGTGCGTCACATGTCGTCGTGGGCCGGACCGTCACCCCTGCTCATACCGGCACCCCACCTTGCCGGGCTCGGCGCGCGGTTTGCGGGGCGGGCGCACGCGAGAGAACCTTGACCTGGTAGAGCCGATCACCCGTGGCAGTGAGAACGCCCGAGGGTTCCCCTCCGGCTGCGCCAATCGATCGGGTCACCCTCCACCCTGACAGCGCTGCCGAGGACGGCCGCTGGTCCACCCACATTCGGTCCGCGGGAGCCCACGATGACACTGACACCCGACCCCCCAGGCTTCCACGGCATGGCGGTGGTGGGAAACGATTGCGTCTTTCTCTCCCACTTGCCGATGCCCCATTCCCCGCACGACTACCAGGTGATCATGCGGGGAACCTTCGGACCCGTCGACGGCGCCTATTTCGACGACAAGAAGGCGCATCCGGAATCCCGGATTTATACGTTCGAGCCCGAGAAGTTCATGCTGCCCGACCTGTTCCCCGGGGACAACGGCGAACCCCCGAAACGGATGTCCTTCACGGGGAATCTGCACCGCAACCACTTCGAGCGGCCGCCTGCTCACCCTGATCCGCCTCTGGAGATCGCATCCGGCGTCCGGGTCGAGATCAGGGACGTGGTGTGCCGCCACCGGTTCGTCCCGGACACGGAACGGCCCGAGGTGCTGCCGTACATCCTGTTCGGCCACGGACCGGAGCTCTTCGTGGCGCACCGCATCACCGGCCCCTTCCGTCCGGCCGATCGGCAGGAGTTCGACCATCTGCTGGCGGTGGGGATCCAGGGCCGGCAACCCTCCGACGACGAGCTCCGCCAGGGCATCGCCATCACCGTACCCGGCCGCCCCAACGAGCCCGGCGGGCGGCTGAAGGAGGGCGAGGACGTGGCCGCCGTGGCGGCCTTGGACGGCCGTTCCGTTCCCGTCACGATCGACGTCAGAGCCGACCTGTACTTCGAAACCGCCGACCTCACCCCGCGCCACAGCCACTGAGACGCGAACGCGGAGGACGAGCCGGCTCATCAGGGCCGCGCGCGGCCCTGACCTCTGCCAATTCCCCCACCTGCCCATGGTCCGCGACAGGGCTGTGCGATAGATTCGGCCAGCCCACGGCACACTATTTGCCATCCACGCGGAGACAGGTTTCTCAATGAGCGACATCATCAACGGACTTGGTCGCACCAGCGCGTTCGGCGCTCTCGGCCTGGTGCTGCTGATTCTCGGCATCGTCCTGGTGGACGTGCTGACGCCCGGGAAGCTGCCGAAGCAGATCTGGGAAGAGCGCAACCGCAATGCCGCCCTCCTGCTGAGCTCCGCGCTCCTCGGCATAGGCGGCATCGTGTTCACCTCGATCTGGACCACCTACGAGGACTTCGGCAAGGGCCTGCTGTCCACCGCGGCCTTCGGCGTGCTCGGCCTGGTCCTGATGGCGGTGGCGTTCCTGGTGCTCGACCTGGTGACCCCGGGCAAGCTCGGAGCCATCGTCGTCGACCCGGAGCCGCACCCCGCGGTGTGGGTCACCGCCTCCTGCAACCTGGCCGTGGCCGCGATCGTGGCGGCCTCGATAGCCTGACACCGGCTTGAACGAGAGCGCCGCTGCCCACCAGGAGCGGCGCTCTCTGCGTACGCCGGGGTGCCGCAGGGCATCCCGGCGTCGTGACGTCGAGGGCGAGGAAAGCGGACGGACTAGTTGCAGGAGTGTGAGAAGGAAGCCCGTCCATGGCCTCGCCGGGGCTCACGCTAGCAGTCAGGCCGGGATCAGGGCACGCAGGTTTTCCGGGGTGACGATCAGGGAATCCGGGTGCAGTCCCTCCGGCCGTTCCAGGCCGATGTACGTGACGGGCCCCTCGGGGATGGGCGTGCCGTCGGCGCCCCACACCGTGATGGCGGTGGCCCGGTCGGCCATCAGGGCGGTGAGGTACCGGACCGTGAGGTAGTCGCGCTCGACGATGCCGCGTACCAGCGTGGCGACGGTTACCCGATTGCCCTCGACGCGATTGGCGTTCGGGCTGCCCTGGAGGTAGAGGTGGAGCCACTTGGCCCGCCAGCGCCCGTCGCTCCCGCGCAGGAAGGCCAGCGGCTGCGCGACCCTGCCCGGCCCGCGCAGGTCGGACTTCATGCGTACGGTGCGCGGTTCGAACGGGCGGCCCTGCTGCTCCGCATCACGCAGCATGAAACCGAAGAAGGACTCCTCGACCTGTTCGAAGCCCTCGCCGGAGTAGATGTTGACCTGCGGGACGATGAACGTACCGGGTACGGAGTCCAGGCGCAGGTTGATGAACTCCGAGGCGCCGTCGGGCGCTTCCGTGATGTCGCCGGAGTGCTCGCCGCCGATCGTTTTGAGGGAGGTGTACGACAGCCAGGAAACGGTCTCGTACGAGGCGTCCAGGACCAGCGCCGCCAGGTCGTAGTCGGTGTCGGTGTCCGTCTGCTTCCAGTGGACGAAGAACCGCAGCAACTCACCCTCGACGGGGGAGAGGGAGCCGCGCGGCAGCACACCGAGACCGGCGGCCGTCGCCTTGCCGCTGAGCGGGAGCGCGACATCGAGCACGCCGGGATCGATCAACAGGTGACCCGGCTCGGGCAGACGGCGGCGCAACTCGGCGTCCAGGGCACGGATCAGACGCTCGCGTTCGGCCGGCCGCAGGGGCGTACGGGTGTCGTCGGTGACCCATGCACGACCGCGGCCGTTGACGAAGACGCGCCGTGCGGCGGGCTCATCCACACGCGCCGGGGCCGTGGTCGGGGCTGGGGCTGGGGCCGGGGCCGGGGCGAAGGGCGGTACCTGCTCGTACTCGTGCTCCGGCCGGTGCGTACGGTTCTGGAAGTGCTCGCGCACCGACAGCAGGACCCGGCCCGAGACCTGCGGAGCGGCCTGCGCGGCGGCAGTCGCGACGGCCTCGCGCTCTCCCCCGTCGGGGCAGGCGCGCATCAGGCGGTCCAGGGAGCGGAAGAGTTTCCCGGGGGCGGCGGCCGCCAGCAGCCGTGCGGCGGCAGTGACGTCGTTCCTGCCGAGCAGTTCCTCCACGTGGCTGTCGAGGGAGCGGGCCTCCTTCTCGCCCCGGGCCACGGCGAACACGTCGGCGGCGTGCGGCCAGCGCGGGTATTCGTGCGGGTGCAGGCGTTCGCCGAGCCGCTTGAACGCCTCGCGGTGTGCGGTGACGTCGGCGAGCTTGGCGGGGGCCGCCGCGACGACGGAGTCGAGGCCGGCGAGCAGGGCGCGGCGTACCGGCCGGGACAGCGACCGGAACCGGGTCGGTCCGGCCAGGCTCACGTCGCCGTCCGACAGGGCACAGGCCAGACGGAGGACGTCGGTGACGGTGTCGAGGAGGAGGGGCGCGCCGGTCCGGAGACGGGCGCGGTTGACGACGGAACGGTTCTCGCGCACCGGGATCGCCTCGGGCTGCTGGCCGTCCGCACAGTGCGCGGCGAGGGCGGCGAGATCGCGCAGACCCTCCTCCCCGAGCGGGGTGACGCTGCCCGCCAGGGCCAGGTACAGGGAGCTGACCTCGTCATCCGGGGTGCCACCGAGCTGCAGGACGGTGGTGCGGTCGCCCGCGGCGGCGATCAGTTCGTCGTGGGCGGCGAGCATCTCGGCGTACGTGTGCTGGTACTTCCCGTACGAGGGGAGGGTGAGCAGGTCGACCGTGCCGGTGCCGAGCCGGGCGAGCGGGGCACCGTCGGCGAGCGCATGGGCGATGCTCTGCATCCAGAAGTCGAACGTGTCCGGCACGTTGGCCGGGAAGTCGACGAAGTAGGCGTTGTGCCGGACGTGGTCGCCGCTCATCTCGCGGACGGTGTCGAGCGTGCGTGCGGCGATGCCGACCACCGTGCGCCCGGACAGTCCGGAGAGGCGCTCCAGCAACGGGCCCGAGAGCTTGAAGCCCACGGACATCAGCGCGGTGTCGAACTGCCGTGCCGCTACGGCGCCCTGCTCACCCTGTCCTGCTCCGTCGGCGCGGGCCGGAGACGGTGCGGGGAGGCGGTGGGTGTGCCGGATGACCAGGGGTTCGAGAGGGTGGCCCATGCGGGCATGATCGCAGAACCGTTCGAGGCGATGCATACGGGTTTCCGAGCACCGCGTTGACGGCAGGACTGCCGGGGCCCGCGGCCCAGGGTCGCGGGCAGGCCCTGCCGAAGCGTCAGAAGCGAAAGACTCCGAGATCGTGCACCGTCTCGGCCAGAGCCCGGATGAGGTCGTTCTCGGCTTCGGTCCGCCAGACCAGGGCGTAGGTCATGGCCGTCAGGTCCGGGACGGGAAGCCATCGGATGTTCGACATGCCCCAGTGCCTGGTGACATGGCCGGGGAAAGTGTGGATGATCTCGCCCATGCCCACCATGTTGATCAGTTCATCGGCGTTGTCCACGGACGCGATGCGGTCGATCGGCCGCCCCCGTGGGGTGTGGAAGGGCAGGTAACTGTCCTCCCAGTAGTCCGGCAGGCCGAGGGCAGTGGCGTGCGGGAAGTCGGCGAGCAGCTCCAGCGGCACGGAGTCCCGTTCCGCGAGCCGGTGGTCGTCGGCCACGGCGAGGATCCGGGAGTCGGTGCACAGGGGCGGCCCGACGGTGAAGTCCGGCTCCTCCACCGGCATCCAGGCGACGACCACGTCCATGGCACCACTACGGAGCTGGCCGAACACATCGGTGAAGGTCGCCTGGCGGACCTGGAGTCCCCATTGCGGGTACCGCGCGCGGAACGCCTTCCAGTAAGGGTGCAGATCGACCACGTTGAAGGGCAGAAGGCTGACGCGGAGCTGTGCGGTGATGCCGCGCGCTGCCAGCCGGGCGCGCTCCAGGGATTCGTGCAGGCCGGCGTAGACCGGTTGCAGGTCGTCGCGGAACTGCCGGCCGACCTCGGTCAGGTACACCGTGCGGCTGGTGCGGGTGAACAGTTCGGCGCCGATGCGCCGCTCCTGCTTCTTGATGGCCTGGCTGACGCGCGCCTGCGAGATGCGCAGCCGCTGTGCGGTCCGGCCGAAATGCAGCTCCTCGGCCAGTACCAGGAAGATCTCGATGTCCCGCAGCTCCACTGGTTCCCCAGTCCCGTAGTCCTCCGTCGATAACCCAGCGGTTATCGAACCGCGCGGAAGTTCGCCTTGATCATATGCGCGAGTCCCAAGATCGTTGAAGGCATGCACGCACGCACGACACCCGACGCCGTGGTCCGTGGGCCAGCCGACAGTTCCCGGAACTGCCCGTGAGCGGCGCCATCGACCTGACCTTGATGTACGCGATGCATGACGCCCTGCGCCGGGATCTTGCCCATCTGGACCGGATCACCACCGCCGTGGACCGCGACCCCCGGCATGTCCTGGCCACCGGCGCCGGATGGAAGCTGTTCAAGAAGGCTCTCCGCGCCCACCACGCGGCCGAGGACGACGCCCTGTGGCCGACGCTGCGGCACGGACTGGCCGGCCGCCCGAAGGACTTGGCCCTCCTGGAGGTGATGGAGGCCGAACACACGGCCATCGAGCGGTTGATCCAGGCCATCGACGACGCGCTGACCGACCCCGGTGGCGACCCCGGTGCCGACTCGCTGCGGCTGGGCCAACTGACCGACGCGCTGACCCGCGGCCTGGCCGGGCACCTCGAACACGAGGAGACCGTGGCGCTGCCGCTCGTCCGGAAGGTGCTGACGGCCGAGCAGTGGGGCCGGTTCGACCGGGCCCAGGCCCGGCCCCTCGACCGGGAAGCACCGCTGCTGCTGCCCTGGCTGCTGGACGGCGCCGACGAGCTTGCGGCGGCGAGGCTCCTGGCCCGACTGCCCGCACCCGCGTACACCGCCTGCACCACCCGGTGGATCCCGGCGTACGACGTTCTCGAACGCTGGACTCCGGCAACCGCGGCCTGACGCAGCCTCACCAACCGCTGCCGTAGAGGTGCATCGGCCGAGAGAGCACGCCCTCGCGGTATCCCGACGCGCGCCCCGGTCGGAGTCGCCGGCCTGCGGGTGTTCACCTCCGCGGGACAGGAGCACCTGGCCGAACTGGAACTCCACGTCGATCCCGCACACCGGCGCCTGGGAACCGGCTCCCTCCTCCTGTCGGCCGTCGTGGCGGCCTGCCCCACCGAGAACCGGCGCAGCCTGATCGCCGCGGCCGCGGGCCGACAGCCCGGGCGAAGCCGTCAGCGAACGGCGGGGCTTCCGCCGCACACTGACCTTGGATCACCTCATCCTGCGCCTCGGCGGGACGGACCAGGCCGAGCTGCTCCGGATCGTCGATGCGGAGGACCCCGGCCACCGGCTGACCGGCTGGACCGGAACGGTTCCCGACGGCCTCGCCGACGCCTTCGCCGCGGCCAAGAACGCGATGAACGACATGTTCCTACCGGCGCACCCGCGAGTTCCGGCTCGACGTCTCCGCGACCTGACCTCACCCAAGTCCCTTGAAGAAGCCGGCAAGCCTTCCGCAAGCTGATCTACTGCATCCGCCGTAACCCTCGACCACCGCCCGACGCGAACCCGCCCCAAGGGGCCCCGAGGCAGGATCCGGAAGACCGGATCCTGCCGCACCATCGCCGGCCCAGGCCGGCATCCGAAGAAATGAGGAACACGACATGCGTGTGCTGTTGATGGCGTACGGATCGCGGGGCGACATAGCGCCGCTGGCAGGACTGGCGGCGCAGTTGCGGGAACGCGGCGCGGAGGTACGCGTGTGCGCGCCGCCGGACGAGGAGTTCGCGGAACTGCTCGCCGGTGTCGGCGCGGAGCTGGTGCCCTTCGGGCGGGACGTGCGCGCGCTGAGGACGGGAGCGCCGCCGTCGGACGCGGCCGCGTTCGCGGCCGAGCTGGTCGCCGCGCACTTCGACACGGTCGCCGAGGCGGCCGAGGGCTGTGACGTGCTGGTGGCGAGCGGTCTGATGCCGGCCGGCGCCCGCTCGGTGGCCGAGAAGCTGGGCATCCGATACGTGTACGCGGGCTTCCACCCGTTCGAGATGCCCTCGGCGCACTACCTGCCGTCGCCGCGGCCCGGCCCGCCGGCCCCGCCCGGCATGACCGACAACCAGGCCCTGTGGGACCTGGACGCCCGGAAGGTCGACGCCCTTTACCTCCGGCCCCTCAACGCCCACCGCGCGGCGATCGGCCTCGCGCCGGTGGACAACGTCCGCGACCACGTCTTCACCGAACGGCCGTGGCTGGCGGTGGACCCGGTCCTGGGCCCGTGGCAGCACCTGACGAACCTCGACCTCGTGCAGACCGGCGCGTGGATCCTGCCCGACGAACGCCCCCTGCCCGCCGATCTGGAGGCGTTCCTGGACGCAGGCACCCCACCGGTGTACGTCGGCTTCGGCAGCATGCCCATGGGCACAGCCGCCGACGTCGCCCGGACCACCGTCGAGGCGGCCCGCGCGCACGGCCGACGCGTGCTCGTCTCCCGCGGCTGGGCAGACCTTGGCCTGGTGGACGACTCGGACGACTGCTTCGCCGTCGGCGACGTCAACCACCAGGCCCTGTTCGGCCGGGTCGCGGCCGTCGTACACCACGGCGGAGCCGGCACCACGACCACCGCCGCCCGAGCCGGTGCACCCCAGGTGGTGGTACCTCAGTTCGTCGATCAGCCGCACTGGGCCGCCCGCGTCGCCGAGCTGGGCATCGGCGCGGCACACGACGGGCCGACCCCGACCTTCGACTCCCTGTCAGCCGCCCTCGGGACGGCCCTGGCCCCCGAGACGGAAGCACGGGCGAAGGC
The DNA here is from genome assembly GCF_055602345.1 of Streptomyces sp. NPDC037401. Taxonomy (NCBI): domain Bacteria; kingdom Bacillati; phylum Actinomycetota; class Actinomycetes; order Kitasatosporales; family Streptomycetaceae; genus Streptomyces; species Streptomyces sp. NPDC037401. The sequence continues at coordinate 157,647 of NZ_JBVJWO010000006.1, read as the reverse complement.
CGTCGCCGGCACGATCCGCACCGACGGGACGGCGGTGGCCGCGAAGCTGCTCCTCGACACGGAGCACGCTGCTCCGTTGAGCCGCGAACAGATCTCCATGATCGCCCATGCCGACCACCCGATAAAGTCCCCGCTCGACGACGACTCGGTCAGCCGGCTGCTCGAACGCGGCCTCCCGCGGGGCGACGAGCGCGTGCTCGACCTCGGATGCGGCACGGCGGAATGGCTTCTGCGCGCCCTGGCGACGCGCCCGCACCTGCACGCCGAGGGCGTCGACGTCTCCGAAGTCGCCCTGGCGCAGGCCCGCCGGGCAGCGAGCAGACTCGGGGTGGACGAGCGCCTGGTCCTCCACCGGCAGGAAGCCGCGGACTTCGTCTCTGCACAGTCGTTCGACCTGGTGATCAGCGTCGGCGCCACGCATGCCTTCGGCGGTCTCCTCCCCACTCTCGCGGCGGCCCGCAAGCAGCTGGCTCCCGGCGGCCGCGTTCTGATCGGCGAGTCGTTCTGGGACCGCGCCCCTTCCCCGGCGGCCCTCGAGATGTTCGGTGAACTCGCCGACCTGGCGACCACGGTGGACCGCGTCGTCGCCGAGGGATGGACCCCTGTCCACGGCCACGTCAGCACCCGCAGTGAGCTGGACGCCTACGAATGGGCCTGCTGGGGCTCGCTGGCCTCATGGGCCCTGGACCACCCCGCCGATCCGGCCTGCGCACAGGTGCTGGAGACGGCCACCGCCCAGCGTTCGCAGTGGCTGCACGGCTACCGGGACAGCTTCGGCTTCCTCTGCCTGGTCCTGCGTCAGACATCGGACGCCGCCGACACCGCGGCGGCCGGAAAGTGAGTACACAGATGCAGCCGACGTACGTACTGGTTCACGGAGCCTTCGTGAACTCCTTCTCCTTCGCGCCCCTTCAGGCCGAACTCGGCCTCCTCGGCCACCGTTCGGTCGCCGTCGACCTGCCCGGCCACGGCTTCCGGGCGACCTTCACCCGCGCCTATCAGACACCGCAGGACCCGGAAGGACTCGCGACCGCGCCCGGCTCCATCAAGGGCGTCACGCTCGCCGACAACGCCGCGCACCTGATCGGGATCCTGGAACGGGCCAAGCGGAACGGCCCCGTGATCCTCGTCTCCCACAGCCGCGGCGGCATCACGGCCACGGCCGCGGCCAACGCGCGCCCCGACCTCGTCGACCGCATCGTCTACGTCTCGGCCTGGTGCCCGGTCCGTCTCGACGTCGGTGACTACTACGCCGAGCCGGAAATGGCCGGGGTCGACCCCGCTGCCTTCGCATCGGCGCTGGCCGGGAACCCCGCCGACCTCGGGCTGCTCCGCGTCAACTTCCGCACCGCGAACCCGGACGCGCTCGCGGCGTTCAAGGCGGCCTTCTTCGCCGACGGCACCGACGAGCAGTTCCTCGCTTTCCTGAACACCTTCCAGCCCGACGAGAACCTGGACGCCGGCGGCTCCGCCGACCGGGCGCAGGCCGCCACCTGGGGCCGCATCCCCAAGACCTACATCCGCCTGGCCGGCGACGCGAGCCTGCCCCTCGCCCTACAGGACCGGCTGATCCGCGAGGGCAACGAGCTGACGCCGGACAACCCGTACGACGTCCGCACGCTGGAGGGCAGCCACCTGAAGTGGCTGGCCGACCCGGCGCCGGCGGCCCGCGCCCTGGGCGAACTCGCCACGCTCCCGGCCCCGTCCGCTCGGCAGTGATCGGCGTGGCGTGAGCGGTTAGGTGGTGATGGACGGGGCAGTGCCGTCGGGCTCGTTGAGATAGTCCGTCAGAGTGACTATCTTGGTGGGGTGAGTGAGCGTGTGATGCAAACGGCGTCCTTGATGGTGCTGACGGCTCTGGCGGATGCACCCCGGCACGGGTATGCCATCGCTCAGGAGGTCAAAGCGATGACCGGCGGCCGTGTCGCCCTGCGTACCGGCGCCCTGTACGGAGCCCTGGACCGCCTGCTGGCCGAGGGTCTGATCGAGGTCGAGCGCGAAGAGGTCGTCGACGGCCGGGCCCGGCGGACCTTCACCCTGTCGGCGGCCGGGCGGGAACGGTTGGCGATGGAGGCCGAACACATGGCCGAGGCGGCGCGGGAGGCCACCCGCCGCCTGGCCGCCCCGCGGCCCGCGGTGGCCGACCGGTGATCGAGCGAGTCCTGCTGCTCTACCCGGCTGGGTATCGGCGCCGGCATGGCGGCGAGATCGCAGCGACCTATCGCGAGATGACTGTAGGAGAGCCGCTCGGGGTGCGGTTGCGAGAAGGCGTGGATCTGGCGGCGCACGCGATGCGGATGCGCGTGGGGCTGGACTCGGCCGCCCCGGCCGCCATGGTTGCCGCCTCGGCGTATCCCTTCGTGCTGGCGACCTCGGCAGCGGTGTGTGGTCTGTACCTGGCGCGCTGGTATGCCGCCGGAGTGGCCTCGCCCGCTCCCTGGGCGCCGCAGATCCTGGCCGAACTGTCGAGCGTCTGGGGTGTGCTGCTGGTCTCGTCCGTGCTGGTGCTCGTCGGCGCGGCGTCCGCGCTCGCCGGCCGATGGCGCGCGGGGGTGCCCTGCACGGTGGCCGGGCTGCTTTCGTTTGCGGTGGCCGCCTTGGTGAGCGGGCCGGCGTTCGGTGACCCGGTCGCCACTCCGGCCGCCATGGCGCTGGCGGCGGCCGTGGTGCTCGCGTGCCCGCCGGACCGCCGGGTGGAGAGTGTCGCCAAGGGGCGGGCGGCCCTGGCGGGCGCCTTGATCGCACTGGTGGTCGTGCCCCGGGCGGCGATCGATGCGGATGCCGTGCCCTGGGTCAGCACCGACTACGGGGGCTGGCCCCTGATCGTGCTTGCCGCGGCCGGCTTCACGCTGACCTGGCGGGGTCGTTCACGAGGTCGCTGTGAACTGACCGCACTGATCCTCGCGTCCCCGCCCCTGCTCGCTCACCTCTACGCCGCGGCCTGGCGCGAGGCCCCGGCCGTCGTATGCCTGGTCCTGCTCGCCTGCGCGGGTATGGCCCTCGCGGCCGGTCGGATGAAGCCGGGCGGACGCCGCTCTCCCTGACAGGTCGCGACGCCGCACCTGGGATGCGGAAGGGGACGCCGCACAGGGTGCATGGTCCGTCTGACGTAGTATTCCGTCTGGCGGACTATTGTGGGTTTTGTGCGAGAGGATACTCATGCCCTTCACCTTGTCTCATCCGGCGATCGTTCTGCCGTTGATGCGGCGCCCCTTCGGTCAGGCCGCACTTGTCGCCGGGTCCGTCGCACCGGACATGCCCTACTTCGTGTCCACCGCGGGGATCCCCGTCACGGCGCAGTCCTGGTACGAGCCCTTCGTCAACGCCACGACCTCGCACACCGCCGTCGGTGCCCTGACGGTCACCCTGCCCTACGCATTGCTGCTGTGGGCGCTGATCCATGCCGGCCGCCGTCCGCTGGCGGCCGTGCTGGTCCTGCCCCTCGTACCCACGCGGCCCCGGACGGCCGGCGCCCTGATTCGGCGGGCCGGGTGGATCGTGTTGTCCGCCCTGACCGGAGTGGCCACGCACCTGGTCTGGGACGGTTTCACCCACCACGACGGCTTCGTGGTCACCCACGTGCAGTGGCTGACCGCCTCGCTGGTGGGCGACCTCACCTGGGCGCGGGCGCTGCAGCACGCGAGCACGATCGGCGGTCTGGCCGTCATCGCGGTGTACGTGTGGCGCAGGCGCGAGCGCCTGGGTACCGGGGACCGGGCCACCGGTCCGAGCAGCGCGATGCGTCGAGGCATGGTGGCTGTGGCGGCGCTGGCCTCGGTGCTCGGCGGCGTCGCGCACGCCTGGCGGTGGTTCGCCGGCCACGAGGCAGCGACCACGGGCCTGCCGCTTAGCGCCGTGATCGAAGGACTTCTGTCCGACGCGGCGAAGGGCGCGGGCGCCTGCCTGATCGGCACCGCCTTCCTCTACTCCACAGGATGGTGGATCTGGCACGCCGTCACATCCGCCGGCCCCCGCGCGGCTCTGGCCGCGCCTGCACCTGGCTCACTTCCCGGCAGGGACCGGCGTCGGGAACAGGGGGAAGAGGGGAATCTCGTCCGGTGGGGGCGGTGAGGGTGCGGTCGCGAGGCCGGGGCAGACGCGCTGGAAGGGCACGCCCGGGGCGATCTTCTCCCATTCGGCGATCGTGGGGTTCGCCGCGGCGAGACGGCAGGCCCGTTCGACGGGATCGCGGAGCGTCGCACCGAGCTGGGCGATGTTCCAGCGGGTGACGTCGCCCGGGTAGTTGTACGTGGTCAGGGTGGTGCCGTCGGAGGAGACCTCGAGCCCGGTCGCCTTCTTGTCCAGGGTGAGTGACGTGACGGGGTGCGGAGCGGTGGGATCCCACACGTCCCAGACGAGCAGCTGGGTGCCCGAACCGGCGCCCGTCAGCAGCCTGCCGTCCTCGCTGAACGCGTAGGGACCCGTGTCGCTGCCGTTGGGCAGCCGGCTCAGGAACCGGGGCCGGCCGGGTTCGGAGACGTCGAAGAGGAGACCTCCATCTTCGCCGTAGTCCGTCGCCACGAGAGTCCTGCCGTCGGGGGAGAACGCGCTCGGCCTGGGGTACATCGGGTCGTCGTCCGGAGCGGGCAGGTCCGACAGCCGGTCGGGCTTGCGCGGGTCGGTGACGTCGTACAGCGTCCCGTCGACGGCCAGGACGTGGTTCTTCAGAGCGAGCAGGACGTCCGGGGTGGTCTTTCTCTTCATCTTGATGACGCTCAGCTGCTTGGGGCGACCGTTCCGGGAGAGGTCCCACAGGGTGACTGCGCCCTCCGTGCCGATCGCCATCAGGTCGCCCCGCATGGAGACGTTCAGACCGAGCGTGCTGTCGGACGCCCCGGCCCTGAGCCGGAACTCCCGCACCGGGTGAGCGGGATCCTTCACGTTCCACATCGTCATCGTGCCCTTGGGGCCTTCCGCTGCCAGTCGGCCGCCGTCTTCCGAGAACCACAGAGCCGCGTTCGAGAAGCGCCCCTGCGCATCCATCCGGGCCACGCCTGCCGTCCGGCCCGGGGTACGTCCCGTCAACGGGATCAGGCTCAGCTCGCGCTCCTCGGTGGCCAGGGCCAGCAGACGTCCGCCGGGGGCCAGCGCGTACGGGACCACCGTCTCGAGCCATCGGTAGTAGTCCGGAGCGGCCAGCTTGACGGGCCGCCCGGCGACGGTGGGGGCCAATCGGTCCGTCAGCGACCAGAAGCGCACGGCCCCGTCGCCGTCACCACTGGCCAGTGTGCGGCCGTCGGGCGAGAAGGCCAGGGCCGAGACGGTGGTGGCATGACCGGTCAGGACGGCCGAACGGACGGGCCGGGCCCGGGAGACGTCCCACACCGTCGCCGTGTGGTCGGTGCTTCCGATCGCGAGGTGGCGGCCGTCCCTGCTGAGCGCCACCGCTTCCACCGGGCCGCCGTGGCCGCTGATCACGGCGCTGGGGCGGCCGGCGGCGGCCCGGGACACGTCCCACAGACGGACCTGGGCGTCACCGGACGCGACGGCGAGCGTGTCTCCGTCCCGGCTGAAGGCCATGGAACGCGCCGGACCACCGGTGCCGTCCAGTGTGCCGAGACGGCGCGGGCGGTCGGGATCCTCGACATCCCACAGCTCCACCGTGCCGTCCTGCCAGCCCAATGCGATCACAGCGCCGTCAGCCCCGCCCGGTCCGCCCGGTCGGTCCGGTCCGAACGCAGTGGCCTGGACATTGCTCTTCCGCTGCGGAATCGACGCACGGGCGCGGGCGGCGCCGCGTCCCGGCTCCACCGACCAAAGCCTGGTCTCCCCGACGGTGGACGTGACCAGCATCCGGCCGTCGATGCTGAAATCCGCCTGCTCCACCGGTCCTTGCAACCGCAGCGACATCCGGCCCTGGGGCCGTGGGCGGCTCCGGTCGGTGAGGGAGAACCTGCCCAGGGATTTGTCGGTGTCGGCACCGGTGAGGAGCAACGACGTGCCGTCGCCGATCCAGACCGCGGGATCCCCGAAGGCACTCTCCTCCTTCGCCACGACGTCGGCGAGCTTCCGCGGCCTGCCGGAACGGGACGCGTCCCACAGCCCGACGGCTCCATCGCCTTCGCCCACCGCCAGGGTCCGGCCGTCGTCGCTGTAGGACAGCGAGTCGACCGTGCCCGATGCCTCGAGGGAGCCTGCGTACTGCAGTCCGCTCAGCACGTCCATCAGCGTCGCCCGGCTCTGCCGTGACGGGTCCTCGCGATACGCGGCGACCGCGAGCAGCAGCGCCGATCTCGGGTCGGTGGCGATGCCCGCGCGGGCCGCCGCCTGGAGCTGGCGGTTCTGCGCCCGCTCACCGTTGGCGCGGGCGTTCGACCGCTGTTGGAACGCCACTCCCGTGGCGACCAGCGCCACGCACAGCATCGCGCCGATGGCACCGATCAGCTGTCTCAGCCGACGCGCCTGGCGCCGTTCCCGGTCGAGTACCTCCTGAAGCTGGCGCGTGCGGCGCTTCTCCTCCTCCAGCTGGAGCCGCTGACGCTCCCGTTCGGACCGGTCGAGCTCTTGGCTCGCGGTCACGAACTCGTGGTCGAGGGGGCGGACGAACCGTTCGTGCCGCTCCTCGCCCAGCCAGTCGACGGCCGCCACCAGTCGCGTACCGCGGTAGCAGTATTCGGTGGCCCGCCGGGCCCGTTGCCAGGCGTCCGCGGCATCGGCCAGTTGCTGGCGGGTCACCAGCCCTGCCCGGTCCTCCTCGATCCAGCGCTGCAGTCTGGGCCACGCCCGCAGCAGCGCTTCGTGGGAGATCTGGGCCGCCGCCCGGTCGACGGTGATCAGCCGGGCCCGGGCGAGTCGGTCGAGCACCCCGGCGACCGTGCGCCGCCGTTCTTCCGACCGGTCCGCCTGCAGTTCGTCCGGGCCGATCCTGCGGCGGACGGCCTCCTCACCGCTGCCGGCGAGCGTGACCATGCTGAGGAGAAGCTCGCGAACGGCCTCGCGGCCCGGCCCGTCGAACCCCCCGTAGATGTCCTCGGCCGTACGGGCCACGGATTCCCAGATCCCGCCGGTCGCGGCGTAGCCGGCCAGGGTGAGCGTCGCCCCGCTGCGGCGTACCCAGGTCTCACGGAGTGCGTGGGCGAGGAACGGCAACGCGGAGCCGTGATCGCGGCCGCCGCTCTCGCGGGTGTCGCGGAGCAGTACGTCGACGAGACCGCTCTCCAGCCGTAGCCCGGCGTCGTGAGCCGGGTGTTCGATCGCGGCGCGCAGCGCTTCGTCGTCCATGGGCCAGACGTTCCACTGCCTTTTGAGGGCAGGGCGGAGTTCGAGGTGCTCGAGACAACTGCCGTAGTGGTCGGCGCGGAGCCCCAGCACGACACGCGGACCGCTGTCGCCGCCCGTGGCCGTGCCCGTGGCCCGGCACACCGCACGGATGAACCGAGTGCGTTCGTCGGCGTCCCGGCAGTTGGTGAAGATTTCTTCGAACTGGTCCACGACCAGCACCCGGCAGGTCCCGTCATCGGGCAGCCGGCCCTCGTTCAGTTGCCGCTCGATCTCCGCCCGCGGTATGCCGGAGGCCCGGGCCCACAGTTCGGCCAGGGAGCGCAGCGGATGCGGTCCGGGGGACGGGAGCAGCAACGCGGGCCAGGGCGTGGAGGGGTCCGACTCGTAGCGGCGTTCGAGGCCGGCCAGCAGCCCCGCCCGCAGGATCGAGGACTTGCCGACGCCCGAGGCGCCGACGAGGACGACCGGCGCGCGCCCCGCACCGTCCGCCGCACTGCTGGGCCGTGTCACCTCGGCGATCAGGTCGTCGACGAGTTGTTCGCGGCCGAAGAACCGCTCGTGGTCCTCGGCCTGGAACGGTTCCATGCCGGGGTACGGGCAGGCAGTGCCGTCGGCCGGGTGCGGGGGCGCGGCCCGCGGCACGGAAGCGGCGGGGTAGGCACGGTTGGCGGCGACGACGAGGTCACCCGCCCGGTCCTCGCTCTGCCGGTGAGGGTGTACCGGTTCACCCTGGAAGTGGCGGTGGAGGTGGCCGTACACACCGTCCAGGGTCAGCCAGGCCGGTGCGGAGGGGTCGCCGTGGTGGAGCAGGCTGAGCAGTTTCCCGGTGAAGCGCGTGTGGCGCTCGTCCTCCGGGGCGAAGGAGACGTCGTAGAGCGACGCGGAGGTCAGCAGAAAGCTTCCGTCGGGCCGTGCGGTGACGAAGGGGCCGCGGCCGGATCCCCTTGAGACGGGGCCGGCGATGCCGGAGAAGCAACAGTCGAGCAGGACGACGACGCGGGCACCGCTGTTGCTGAGCGTGTCCCTGATGACCTGGTACGGGATCGAGCGCGCGATGCCGTTGGCGGAGCTGGCCGCGGTGGCGAGGTAGAGCTGGTCCTGCGGGCCCAGGAGACCGTGCCCGATGAAGGAGAAGAGCACCAGGCCGCGGGCCTCGGCCACGGCCCGCTCGACGGCCTCGATGACGGTGCCGCCGTCGGCGGGGTCCACGAGCAGTTCGACCTGCGAGGGAGCCATGCCGCAGACCTCGTGCAGGGCGTCGGCGAGGTCGCGAGCCGTGGCCCCCACGCTTCGAAGGGCGGAGAGTCCGGAGTCACCGGAATGGACGCTCGTACCGACGACGACGGCGCGTGCACCAGGACTCGCGAGGTCGCCGATGCGGCGCGGCTCGGTCACGGAAGGCGGCCGACGGCCTCGGGATCGGGGTCCGGCGATCCGGTACCCGGCCGGGGCTCCGTTCCCGAGACGTCGGCCGGCCCGGCGGCTTCGGTGCGCTGCGGTGCGTGTCGGACCTGCGGGGCCCGTTGACCCTGCTCGCTCGGCTCGGCCTGCTCGCTCGGCTCGGTCCGCTCGCTCAGCTGGTTCTGCGGCTCGAGGTGTCCCGCGATCTGCTGGGCGAGTTCACCCGTTTGCTGAGCGGTGAGGCCCTTGACGCGGTCCGAGGTCACGGTGACCTCGGTGCCGTCGGGGCGGGTGATGGTCACGGTCTGACTGCCGCTGCGGTTCTGCACCCAGGCGACCACCGCCGCCGCCAGCACGGTGGCCACGCCTCCTGGAGCCAGGAACACGGTGATGAGCTCCGTGGCCGCGCCCATGGTGCCGGGGGCCGGTGCCTCCCCGGAACCCCGCCTCACGCACCCGCGCAGCTCCCGCTGGCGGCCGAGCCAGCCCCTGAGGTCGTCGGTGCCGATCCGACCGCCGTCGTCCCGCGCCGTGATGGCGATCTGCATGGTTCTCCTGCCGTGGTCGTGCGAAAGCGAACTGCCCATCACCTTACCGATGTTGGTCCCGCCACCGGGGTGTGTTCACCTGGCTGGCGCGGCCGGGCCCGAGTGGTGCAGGCGCCTCGTACCGCCCGACCTCGCACAGCCCCTCGGTACGGTTCCGTGCCCTCAGGCGCGGATTGCCGCGCGCTCGAACCACACGGTGAGCAGGGTCGGCACCAGCGCCACCCAGAACAGCACCTGCGGGACGATCCGTTCGGACCACGGCACGGTCACGATGACCACGGCGGTGAGGGTGCACCACGCCGCCTGCCCGACGATCAGCCGAGCCCAGCCGACCCGCCGGACCAGCGACCGCAGGCTCATCCGGACTCCGCTGCGCATCGCCCGGTAGCGGCGCCAGGCGCCGAAGCCCCAGACCGCGGCCATCAGGGCGAGCGCGTAGAGCCGGGTGCCGAGCGGCCCCGGGAGCGCCGTGGGGTCGTCGCCGGTCGGGAAGACCCGTCCGGCCAGGGCTGCGATCACCAGGCAGAGCAGCGCGAGCCAGCGGGTGCCGCGCAGCATCCGGAACACCGCCCCGTCCAGGCCCTTGCGCAGCGAGCGGTCCTGGGGGTCGGCGGCGAGCGCGGTGGCGTACGCGTCGGCAGCGGCCGGCAGCTTGGCGCCCGCGCCGGTCAGCGGCGGCGCGGAGGCGTCCCACCCGGCCTGCTCTGCCCGCTCGCCGAGAGCCCAGGCGTCCTGGGGGTCGATGCGCAGGGTCTCGAGCACTGCCTGCCGCGCCACGTCCGAGCGGCCGTTCATCAACGCGGCCTTCCACAGCGCATAGTGCGCACCGACCGCGTCCGGGCCGAGCCGTACGGCGGTCGCCGCCGCGTCGAACGCCTCGGGCCAGCGCGGCTGCCACGCGCCCAGGGCCTCCGAGAGGCCTGCGTAGCCCTTCCATTTCTGTGGGTCGATCCGGATCGCTTCGTAGGCCTCGGCCAGTGCTTCGTCCGGCCTGCCGGTGCGGCGCAGCGCGTACGTGCGTATGTGGTGGGCGCTGAAGTTCTCCGGCGCGAGGGCCAGCGCTTCGCCGGTGGCGGTGAGCGCCTCCTCGAACTCCCGGACCGACAGGTGGCAGCTGGCGAGGTACACCCAGCCGTCCACGTCGGTCGGGTCCTCGGCGAGCCGCCGGGCGAGCAGCTCGCGAGCGCCGTCGTAGCGCTCGAGGTCCATCAGGGCGGACGCCTGCTCGACGAGCGGGTGCGGTGCGGTCACAGCTTCCGTGCCTTCTTCAGGTAGGCGAGCAACTCGTCGTACACGCCGCCCTCGTTGGCGAACATCGCCACGTTGCGGGCGGCCGCGAACCACGGCTCGGTGGACGGCCGGATCGCCTTCGCGGCGCCCAGCAGGTCCTTCGTGTTGATCAGGCGTACGGTACCGGTGCGGGCGGAGTCGAGCAGCGCCGACTCGGCCGCGCCCTCGCAGACGTGTGCGAGGTCGGCGCCGGAGAAGCCGTCGGTGGCCTGGACGAGCTTGGCCAAGTCGACTGATTCGATGGGGCGTTCCCGCAGGTGGTAGCGGAGGATCGCGTCGCGGGCCGGGCGGTCGGGCGGCAGTACCAGCAGCGTGCGGTCGAGCCGTCCGGGGCGGCGCAGCGCGATGTCCACGTCCCAGGGGACGTTGGTCGCGGCGAGCACGAACACCCCGTCGTTGACGTCGCCGACACCGTCCAGCTCGGTCAGGAGCTGGTTGACGGTGTTGCGCATGCCGTTGTGCTGGGTGCGGCTGCGCTTGGCGCCGAGCGCGTCCAGTTCGTCGAGGAAGACCACGCACGGCGCCTTCCGGCGGGCCGTCTCGAACACTTGGTGCATGTTGCGCTCGGAGTTGCCGACCCACATGTCGAGCACGTCGCTGATCGACACGGAGATGAAGTTCGCGCCGAGTTCCCCGGCGACGGCCCGGGCGATGAACGTCTTGCCGCAACCGGGCGGCCCGTAGAGGAGCAGCCCGCCGCGCAGGCTCTTGCCGTACAGCTTGCGCAGTTCCGGATTGCGCATGGGGGCGAGGAAGGCGGCCTCCAGACGGTCCTTGACCTCCTGCATCCCGCCGACGTCCGCGAGGCGCACCGATCCGGGTGCATCGGGCGCGTCCACGTCGTACGCGCTCGCGTCCCCGGGGTCCCCGTCGCCGTCGACGGCGAGCGGCGCCTCCTTGGCATCGGGTGTCGGGGCGAACCGGGGCGGGAGGACACCTTCGATCTCCTGTTCGGCAGCCGCCCAGTCGAATCCGCGACCTTGCCGGACGGGCGCCGCCGACTGCTCGACGGGACCCGCGGACTGCTCGACGGGCCCCGCGGACTGCTCGACGGGCCCCGCGGACTGCTCGACGGGCCCCGAGGGCGCCGGGCCGCCCAGGGCGCGCGTCATCAGGGCGCGCGCCTGCGCATCCCCGGGTGCGTGGCTCAGCGCGCAGGCCGCCTCCGTCACCGCCGCGTCACCGTACCCGGCGTCGAGCAGCATCTCGGCGAGGTGCAGCCGCAGAGGTACGTCACCGGGTGCCGCGGCGACGGCCGCACGCAGGCTGCCGATCAGCGGGGACTCGGCGGCTTCGGGGCCGCCGGAAGTGTCGGGGTTTTCGTCGGGCATGTCACCACCCTACGAACTCGCCGCGCGCCCGCGTCATCCAGGTTCCGCCCAGGCCGGGATGTCCTTCGTCCTCACCGAAGAGGTCGCTGACTTCACAGAGACGGCCCGGTCGTCCTGGCAGCGGAGGAGACCGCCCAGGGTCGGCGCGCCGCGTCGGCCACGCCCCGGAAAACCGCCGGAACACCGGCGCGGTCTGCCAGAATCTGCGCGCAGATACGGACAATGCGCCCCGCGGGAGGCGCCGGCCCGGTTCCGGGAGGCGTACCCCGAACGGCACGCTGCCCAGCAGGAAACCGTCCGACCTGTTCGCCACTTCCGACTCTTGCGAAGGATCATCCATGACCGCAGCAACCACCCCCCGTGCCCGGCGTCGCCGCCTGCGCGGTGCCGCCGTGGCCGTCCTGGCCCTGGCGCTGACCACCACGGCGTGCTCCTCGCTCGGCCGGACGGCCGTCGGGCCCGTCATGTACGAGTCGGCGGCCAGGCCGGCCGAGCACGCGAACGTGGACGTGCACGTCGAGGAAGGGCAGCAGGCCGAGTCGGTCGAAGAGGTCGCGGACCACCTGGCCATCGCGGACACCAGCCCGTCCGTGAACGGCTGCCACCGCCTGGACGGCGGTGCCAAGCTGGTACAGAACGGGACGCTGGTCGACATGCGCCTGTACGAGAACGACGCCTGCAAGGGCGGCTACACGTACTTGGGGAAGGCCCTCAGCGACCAGATCGCGTCCGACGCGCCGCCCTGGCGCAGCTACTCGTTCGTACACTGACGTCGAACGCCGCCGCGGTACCCCGGGTCGGCGCACCGCGGCGGCGGCGCGTGCCGGGCCGACGGGTCCGGCCGCCGGTGACGACCCCCTGCCGGTGCGGTGTGACTCGGTCCGATCCTGCGTGACCACGACCGCAAGCAGGCTGAGCTGCGCGGTTCCCGAGCGGTAAGAATGCGGGGTCGACGCCGAGCGGATGTCAGACGGGCCAGGTTCCGAGCGCGCGGGCGAGCTGTTCGTTCTGTTCCCGGGTGATGCCATGGGCGAGCCTCGTGTGGGTGCGCGGGCCGTGGGGGTGGGGGCCGTCGCTTCGGAGGATGCCGCCGAAGGGCTGCTCGTTGGGCAACCACCAGCCGGGCGGTTCCCACAGGGGATGGTCAACGAGAAGCTCGGCCACGCGTGGTGCGCTGCCGGCCGGGCCGCCGACCTGGACCAGTGCCTCGGCGATCACGTCAGGTGCGGGCGTCGGCGCCTCGGCGGTCACGTACCCCTCCAGCGCCTCCTCGTCACTCATCGCCGGCAGCAGGAGCAGCACGCGGGCGTGGAAATCACGGACGCCCGGAACCTCGAGGTCCGGAGTACGGGCGATGTGGATCAGCTCCCGCCAGGACAGGCCAGGGCCTTCCGGTTCTGCGCCGGTGCGGGCGAGGTAGCCGTGACGAGGTCCCCAGTCAGGGTGGGTGACGAGGTACTGCGTCCCTACGTCGTAGGGGCGGTTCATCACCACCGCGGTGTGCCCGCCGCCGAACGGGATTCGGATCACGGGCCAGTTGCCCTCGTCCACCAGCGCCTTGGACACCACGTCGGCGTCGGCCGCGTCCGCTCCGAACCACTCCGGGGTCGGTGGCCCCTCGTGCTCCTCCGGGTCGACCATCCACATCAGGTACGCGGCCCAGAACCCCGGGTGGCAGACCAGCTCCTCCCCGGCCACCAGGGGGTCATCGTCAAATCCGTCAATCGGCATGGGGCAAGACTGTCAGCAACCACTGACACCCCGCACACCTGTGCGGGGTGTCAGTGCCACGGTCGCGGACGGCACGGGCCAATCGCCTTGCAGGTCCGGACTGTGGTCCTCCAGGCTCGGTCCATGCGAATCGCCCACCGCAAGCCCCTGAGAGCCGAAGGCAGTACGGGACGCGCTCAGATTCCGTGCGTCGACAGGCAGAAGGGATGACCCGCCGGGTCCAGGAGCACCCGCCACACGTCGGGCCGCGGCTGGAAGGAAGGCAGGACGGCGCCCAGGGCGAGCATCCGGTCCTGCGCGGCGTCCAGGTCGTCGACGCCCAGTTCGAGGTGGGCCTGCTTGCTGTGGGTGGGATCGGGCCAGGCCGGAGGCCGGAAGCCGGCCTGGCGGACGAAGCCGAGCCCCGGGGCTCCATCCCGCCCCAGCAGGACGAAGTCGTCACTGCGGTACAGCACGGGCAGGTCCAGGGCGTCGCCGTAGAAGCGGGCCAGCTCGGCCGGGTCAGGACAGTCGAAGTCGAAGGAAAGCAGACGGATCTTCGGGTTGCTCATGGCACGGACCGTAGGCCATGACCCTGACAGGACGTGTCCTCGTCATACGGGACACTGGACGACTGTGATCAGGACCTCCTCCCGTCTGCTGCGCTTGGTGTCGCTGCTGTCCGTCCGCCCCGAATGGACCTGCCGTGAACTGGCCGAGCGCATGGCGGTCACCGACCGCACGGTCCGCCGGGACATCGCCCGGCTGCGGGACCTGGGCTACGGCGTCGAATCCGTGCCCGGCCCGTGGGGTGGCTACCGGCTCAGCCCCGGCGCCCGGATGCCGCCGCTGGTGCTGGACGACGAGGAGGCCCTGGCCGTCGCCGTCGCCCTGCGCGAAGCCGCGCTCAGCGGAGTCCTCGGCACCGGGCAAGCCGCCCTCTCCGCGCTGCTCAAGCTCCGCCAGAGCCTGCCCACACGCCTCGCGGACCAGCTGAGCACAATGGACGGGACGCTCGAACACACTCCCCGCTCCGGCGAGCCGCAGATCGACACGCTTCTGCTGCTGGAACTGGCGCGAGCCTGCAACAGCGCACTCCGCACCACCCTCTCCTACCGGGACCACGCCGGCCGGGCCTCCGTGAGAGCCGTCGACCCGTACCGCCTGGTCCACACCGGCTTGCGCTGGTACCTGGTCGCCCGGGACGTCGCCAAACAGGAATGGCGTACCTTCCGCGCCGACCGGGTGGTGAGCGTACGCCCCACCACCGAACCAGCCGACCTGACCGATCCACCCGATGCCGCAGCACTGGTCTCCTGGGGGATCGCGAGCGTCGTCTACCCCGTGTACACGACGATCCGCCTTCCGCTCCCCCTGGACCGCGCCCTGCAAAAGATCCCACCCACCATCGGCACGCACAGCGCCGACGGCCCCGAAGCCACCGTGGTCCAGATCGGCGGCAACAGCACCGACCATCTCGCTGCCTACCTCCTCGGCCTGGCCACACCGCTCACAGTGCTGTCCCCGGACGAAGTACGCCAGGCACTCATCCGCCACGCCCACGCTCTCCTGACAGCCAATCGCTGAGCGTGTCATTTACCGCCGATCAGGTTCTAGCGTGACGTTTCGCGCAGCACCAGTGGCGGCCCTGGACGGGCTGGACCACTGCCAACCGGGGCGCGCAGTATCTCCATGGGCAGATCATGACGATCGCTCCGGGCATCGGGGGAGCGGAGACGGTGATCTTCTATGGTGGTTCCGACGCTGTATTCAACCGCTTTCATCCAACCCTCCGGCTCATCGGCGGCCGGGGGACGCTGATCCCGGCCGACGCCGGGGTGCCGGCCCTCTACGGGATGGCCGTGCACGGCACCATGTGGGGCACGCTCAACGGATTCCTGCACGCTGCCGCTCTGCTGTCCAGCGAGGGCATCGAGGTGAAGCGGTTCCTGGACGACGCCGGCCCGTCCGTTGCCGCGCTGCCGGCGTCCTTCCCCGTGATCGCCGACGAGGTCGACCGTGGTGAGTACGCGACGCAGTACGGAGCGCTCCGGCACCACCGGCCCTCGCTCGAGGACCTGGTCCGCGAGAGCGGGGCGCGGGACATCGACGTCGAGTTCCCCGGCTACACCCTCGGCCTCGTGAACAGGGCCGTGGAAGACGGCCATGCCGATGACGGCTACTCGCGGCTGATCGAGCACTTCGGGAAGCAGTGAGTACGGGGACGAATGCTGCTGCTGAACGAAGACGCTGCCGGCCCCAGTTGAGGACATGCGCGCCCCGCAGGACGCGGTTGTCGGAGTCTGAACGACAAGCCTGGCCGGGCGTTGCCGGGCCGCCGCACGATGAGTCCGTCCGGGCGTGCCTCGAAGCGCACTGCGTTCACGCCGAGTTCGCCTCGCCCGGCAGGCCGCCGCCGAAGTGTCGGGCCGACTTGTCTTCCTGGGCCAGGCGGCGGAGGGCCAGCAGGGCGGGTTCGAGCACGATCGACACCAGAACGGCCCGTTCCGCTTGGGCCAGCAGGTCGCGCTCGCCGCTCATCTGCTGCACGTCCACGTCGGCGATGCTCTCGGCGAGCCGGGCGTAGGGCAGCAGGCCGCGCCAGTCGATGTCCGCGCCGAGGTCGCCGAGTGCGGCCAGGACCTCTGCCAGGCTGTGCGCGGCCGGGTTGCCCTGGGAAATTTCCCACCCCATCTCCGCGATCAGCCGGCGTGCCTCGGGCATCCCCGCCGGCTCCGGCTCCTTCGAGGGCTGTTCCGTGCCGGTGTCCTCTTCCTTGTCCTCTTCCTTCCTGGTGGGACGTACGCCCAGCACTATCCCGAAGACCTGGTGCAGGTCTTCTTGTTCGGCCGTGATCGCGTCCAGGATCTCCTTCGTGGCGCTGGTCGACAGGCCGCGCGTCCCGATCAGGGTGCGGATGAACCGGAGCCGGTGCACGTGGTCTTCGCCGTAGTCGGCCTGGTTGGACGCGGTGGCCCGCCCCGGGGGCAACAGCCCTTCGCGCAGGTAGTACTTGATCAGCGGCACTTGTACGCCGGTGCGTCGGCTGAGCTCCGAGACCTTCATCTGCTCACTTCCTCGGTAACGGATAACGGATAGCGCTATTATCCGTTGTGCTGGCCATCCGCTCAACCTCCCGAACGAGGCGCGGGCCTGTTCATGACCGCGGCCTGAACACGACCGACCTGCTGAAAGGATCCTCCTCTCATGTTCGGCACACTCATGCTCATCGCCGTTCCCACCGTGCTGTTCCGGCTGCTCGGCGCGTTGGGCGTCGGACGGTTCGCGACCTGGCGGGTGTCCGTCCTGCACGGCCTCGCGGTCATGCTGGTGTTCACGGCGAGCGCGCACTTCTTCCCGTCCGCCCTCGGCCCTGTGCCCGGCCACCACGACCTGGTCGCGATGGTCCCGCCGTTCGTGCCGTCCCCCCGCC
This sequence comes from Streptomyces sp. NPDC037401, assembly GCF_055602345.1. NCBI lineage: Bacteria > Bacillati > Actinomycetota > Actinomycetes > Kitasatosporales > Streptomycetaceae > Streptomyces > Streptomyces sp. NPDC037401. The sequence goes on along the minus strand of NZ_JBVJWO010000006.1, from coordinate 140,713 downwards.
TCGCGGTCTACGCGACGGGCGTCCTGGAACTCCTCGGCGCCGCCGGACTCGTCCGGGAAGCCACCCGGCCGAAGGCCGGGCTCTGCCTCGCCGCGCTGTTCGTCCTGATGCTCCCGGCGAATATCCACGCGGCCGTCGAGCAGATCCCGTTCAACGGGGAGCCGGCGACGCCGCTGTGGTTCAGGATTCCCGAGCAGGTGCTCTTCATCGGCGTCGCGCTGTGGGCCTACGTCCCGGCGCGTGCCGCGGCTGCCCGCCGGTCCGGCGGGGTGCCTGCTTAGAGTCGTAGCGGATGCCCGGTCCGCGCCGCCCAGCGGCAGGTGCGGCTCAACTGCCGAACTCCCGCTCCGACTGCGGCACGCTCACCGGCTGCAGAGACGCGAGCGTGAAGTGCCGTACCTGAAGTGGTGCAACCAGGTACTCGTCCTCGCCCGGCAGAACCACGGGCTGGTCACGCCAGTGCTCGCCCGCGTAGCCGACCAGATCCTGCTCGCTGCGCCAGCGGCTGACGTACAGCAGCGAATCAGGCGGCGCGAGCAGCACCTCGTGGTCAACCAGCCCTGGATAGCGGCTGGGAAACTCGCGTACCGCAGAGACGATCATGTCGTGGAACGCCTCGAAACGGCCGGGACGTACGCGTGCCTCACTCACCCTGATGATCACGGTCACCAGGGTGTCATGCACGCAGACGCGGCGCCACGCATACGGCAACGCCGGCACCTGCTACCGAACTCCCACCCGCGTTCTGCACCGCTGGCAGTCCGACTTCGGCTGGACCTGCACCGACCACTTCGACACCCTCCTCGACGAGGTCGAACGCACCCTCCAGGTCGCCACCCAGCCCCTCGACGTCCTGGACAACAACGGACTGCTCGCCCTCGACGGCGCCGGGAAGCTGGGCTGGCGAGCCGCCCCCTGCGGCGCAACGCGCCAGGCTGCAAAGGCTCCTGCCAGTGCGTCGTCGGCTGCCCCACCGGCGCCAAACAAAGCGTGCAACTCTCGGTGCTGCCCGATGCCTGCGCAGCAGGAGCACGCATCGTCACCCGCGCCCGCGTCCTGCGCATCCTCACCGACCCCGACCGGCCGGGAGGACCCGCAGCCGTCGGCGTCCGCGTAAGGAGACCCGACGGAAGCGAACTGGAAATCCTGTCCCCTCGTCGTCGCCCAAGAGGTCCGCCCTGGCCGTCTCCGGGGACGCGATCCCGTAGCGGTCATCGTGTGAGGAGGAACTCTCCCAGGGACGGTCGGGTGGTGCGGCGGCCGGTGCCGGGCAGGAGACGCCCCGCCCGTGCGGTGCAGCCGGCGTACGCGGCGCCGTGCAGGGCCGTCAAGTAGGGCGGCTGCCGGGACCCGAGCCCCGGCGGCCGCCTTCTGAGCGTGTCTGCAGTGCCGTGTGTGTGCGGCCGTGAGGTCAGTAGGCCCGGAGGTAGTACTTGGTGCGGAAGCCTCCGCCGGGTGCGCAGTCGAGGGTGTTCTGCGTGGACGTGTAGGTGAAGCCCCCCGGCACGGTGCAGGCCCACAGGCCCGTCACCGGGGTGCGCAGGTAGTACTTGGTGCGGAAGCCTCCGCCAGGCGCGCAGTCCAGGGTGTTCTGCGTGGTGCCGTACGTGAAGCCGGAGGGGACGGTGCACGCCCAGAGGCTGTCCTTGGGCGGCTGGACGTAGTAGTGGGTGCGGAAGCCACTGCCGCCGCAGCTCAGGGTGTTGGCCGTGGTGGTGTACGTGTAGCCGGGCGGGACGGTGCAGGACCAGAAGGGGGCGGCTGCCGGGCCGGACGCCGTGGCCGCCGTGTCCCCGGCCGCAGTGGCGCGGCTGTCCGGGACATTCGTCCCGGCGGCCGGCGCCGAGGCGGACGCGGTGGCGGGAACGAGGGCGGCGGCCATCATGACGGCCGCACTTCCGCCACTGAGCAGTAGCGTACGCAGTTTCGATCGGCTCATGAGGAATGCACTCCTGGCTTGGTTGTTCACCGAAGGAACCATGGGGTGGGAGGGCCGGGGTCTGCTCCCTTCCCGGCCTCGGGGGACGCGCTGGAATGCTCACAGCCTGCATACGCCGCAGGCAAGGGCCCTCTTCCAGCCTCCGTTGGATTCCGGTCGTTTCGGATCAGGCCCCGACCTGCGTATTCACCGGGGGCAGGCCGCGGGGCGGGCCGCCACGTCGTCCGGAAGCGGTCGACCTGGCGGAACGCCCAAGTGACAGGTACCTGGCAGGTGTGTTCCTGGCGTCACCTCCTTCGCCCTCAACCGGGCAGGCGGCTCCAGAAGTCCAGGTTGTGTGCACGGCGGTAGTCGACGGGCCCGATTCGCCGCGGTTCCAGCGACTGCGTGTACGGCACACCGTCGAGGGCCGGGAGGTAGGGGCGCCAGAGGGGCAGCCCCGGCCCCCTGGGCGCGCCGGTACGGGCGAACGCCGCCCAGTACCCCGTCATGGTGGCCGAGAGGCGGCGCTGCGCCGGAGTGAACAGCGGCTCGGCCACCTCGTCCTCGAACAGGTACGGAATGTCCCCGGCGTGGAAGGCACCGAAGTCGAACCCGCCCGGCAGGGGCAGAAACATCGGCGCCCCACGGTCCGCGAACTCGTACGCGTAGACCGGCACATGCCGTGCCAGTGCGTCGTGCTGGGCCTGGGTGCCGCGTGCCCACATCCGGTCGGTGATCACAGTCGCCCAGGCCAGCGCGGGCGAGGGGAAGGCATCCGTGGGGTATTCGGCCCGAACCCTGCCGGCCAGACGCTCGCCGAACGCGGTCCGCAGCGCCCCGTCGTAGTCCGCCCCGGTGAACGGTTTGCCCACCGCGTCGTACATCATCCCGACGAACGTACGGTGTTCGTCGCGCGTGGCGCCGGACAGGACGGGCACGCGGTGGAAGCGACCGGCACGCAGGGCGGCGGGCGGCAGCTCGGGCAAGGTGGCTCGGCCGTACCCGAACGCCTGGAAGGCGTTCATGATGTACGGCACCTGGAGGATCTTCTTCACGGGCAGGGCGCGCAGACAGCCGAGGCTGCGCTCCGGACGGCCGGTGCGGCAGCCGAGGGAGGAGGTCATTTCGGCAGTGATGTCCTCCATCTCGCGCACGGTCCGCCAGACGTACCACGGGTATCCCGGTACGTCCGGGCCCATGGCGCCGGCGGGCATGTCCATCACGCCTTCGCCGCTCGCCATGACGGCCCGGTGGAACAGGCCCCTGGACGCGGGGGAGGTCAGGTGCCCCGCGATGGCGGACGCGCCGAACGACACGCCGGCCACGGTGACGTTGGCGGGGTCACCGCCGAAGGCCCGGATGTTGTTCCTCACCCAGGTCAGCGCGGCCTGCTGGTCCTGGAGGCCGAAGGTGCCGGAGCCTTCGAGGCCGGGCAGGGCGAGACCGCCGAAGACCCCCAGTCGGTAGTTGACGCTGACGACCACCAGGCCCTGTCCGGCCAGCCGGCGCCCGTCGAAGAAGGCGCCTCCGCCCACGGAGCCGTCCCCGTGGATCCACACCAGCACGGGCGCGGCCCCCCGCCCGGCGGAGGCCGGTGGCGTGGTGACGTTCAGAACCAGGCAGTCCTCCTCCGTGCTGGAGATCTGCGCATACGGGGACGGTACCTGCGGGCACAGCGGCCCCGGCTCGGAGGCGTCCCTGACGCCCTTCCACGGCACCGCCGGCCGGGGCGGTGCCCACCGGTGGGGCCCCTCGGGGGCGCCCGCGTAGGGGATGCCCTGGAAGATCCGGTGCACGCCCGACCGGGTGCCGCGGACCAGGCCGGTATCCGTGCGGACCGTGTCACCGGGGGCGGTGCCCGCGGGGCTGGGGGCTCCCGGGCCGGAGTTCACGGGCGTGGCGTGCAAGGCGGACAGCAGCGCAGCGAGCGTCATGACGGCGGCCGCAGTCACGCCGGCCGCCCCGTAGGCGGTTCGGTACTTCGTCACGATGCCCAACCTCCCGCGTGGCCGTCGGCACCGGGGTGTGGACGCACCAGGGGCGACCTGATCGGACGCAGACAGTCCACGGCGACGGCCTCTTCGCCCCCTCCCGGCACGCAACGCCCTGCTCTCCGGCTGGTCAGGGCTGCTTGGGGACACCCCTGTTCCGAGGTCCGGCCAGGGGCGAGCCAAGAAGCCGCCAGGAAATGATCTTGAAGTTGTGTGCCGTCAGGGCCGCCAGCGTCTGAGGGATCGCGATCCGGCGGTCGGCGTGGGGGGACCCCGTTTGGGGGGAGGGAAGTCCGCGCATGGCGCGGGTTGCGACCGCGCCGTAGGCGATGCCGAAGACCAGCGAGACGAGGAAGGCCAGGTGCCTGGAGAAGCCGTCGATCAGCGGGAAGATCTGCCAGTGGGTGAGGTAGATGTACAGGGAGCTGGTGGCCAGGAGGCCGGCGACCTTGTTGACGCGTTCGCGACTGGGGAGGGACGGCACCCACACGAGCAGGGCGAACGTGGCGATGACGATGGCCTCCCGCCCGGGGTCGCCCGGGAAGAAGCCGGGCACTGTGGCCACGGCGGCGGCCGTGACGACGATCCGCTGTGCTTTGGTGCGGGCCTTCGCGGCCGCCCAGCCGAGCGTGAACAGCCAGAAGACGGTGACCGCATCGGGGATCTGGGCGCGGTCGGGGAGCCCGAGCAGGTCGTAGCGGGTGAGCAGGCCGAGGGCGGCGAGCGTGAGGGGCAGGCCGTACGGGAACCGGCGCTCTGCCCGGTCCGCGAGGGGGAGCGTCAGGAGGGCTACGGCAGTGATCAGGATGTAGACCAGCGCCTCGACGAACCAGAAGTGCATCCCTGTCTTGCTGTCCTCCGGCCCGAGGACGCTCTCGAGGAGGGCGAGGTTGGCCAAGGTGTAGTCGTCGTTCAGGAGCAGGATGAAGCCGATCCAGATCATGGCCGGCACCGCGACCCGCGCGATGCTCAGGCAGGCGCGCCGGATGCGTTCGCCGCGTTCGGCGGTGGTGAGCTGGAAACGGGCGAAGTTGTAGCCCGCGACGGCGAGGAGCAGGTGTGCCCCGCCCTTGATGCCGAAGACGTGGACGTGCGATCCGACGATGCAGAAGATGGCCATGGCGCGCAGGGCGACGCTGGTCTCCAGGGTGCGGCCGCGGGTGGGGGCTTTGCGCTCGGGTGATGTGAGGGTGCGGATCGCAGTGGTGTGCCAGTCCGTCGGGAGCCGGCCGAGCCGTGCTTCGAGGTGGAGTGACATCTCGACGTACGAGAGGGAGTCGCCGCCCAGGCTGACGAACGTGCTGTCCGGCGTCACGTCGGGTCGGTCGAGGATGCGTGCGTAGAGCCGGCACAGGTCTTCGGGGCCGCCGGCGGGGGAGTGCTCGGGCACCGGCGGGCCTGCGTCGGCGGGATGGGCGAGCTCGCGCACCGCGCGGTAGTCGGGCTTGCCCGTGGGAAGACGAGGGAGGTCGGCCAGGAGGTGGACGCGGACTGCGCGGGCGGGCAGGCCGCACTCGCCGGTTACCAGGCTTCGTATCCGGCGCGCGGTGAGCGCCTGCTCGCCGACGGCGGCGATGGTGAGTGCTTCGTCGTCGCCGGCGCACATGGATGTGAAGCCGTGGCGCGCAAGCATCGTCTCGACCTGGCCGGGGTCGATGCGCAGGCCGAGTATCTTCACGAACCGGCTGAGGCGTCCGACGATCTGGTACAGGCCCTCGGGGGTGAGCCGTGCGATGTCGCCGGTGTGCAGTTCTTCCACGGTCCGCCCGAGTGCGAGGTCGTCGGGGGTGCGGGCGTAGCCGAGCATGACGTTGGGTCCCGTGTAGACCAGCTCCCCGGTGTCCTCCTCGGGCCAGTCGGGAAGCGGCCGGAGCCGGAAGGAACCGCCGGGGATGGGGACTCCGGCTGCCTCGGGGTGTGTCTCCGCGAGGCCGGGCGGCAGGTAGGCCATGCGGGCGGTTGCCTCGGTCTGGCCGTACATCGCGAAGAACTCCCAGCCGGCGGCGCGGCCGAGAGCCGCGTAGTGCCGGACCCGGTCGGGGGCCAGCCGTCCGCCCGCCTGGGTGACGTAGCTCAGATGGGGCAGTTCCATCGTGGCGAAGCCGACGCGTTCGAGCAGGTCGAAGGTGTACGGGACACCTGCGAAGGTCGTTCCGCGGGCGTTGCGGAACAAGTCCCAGAAACAACTGTCGGCGACAGAAAGGCCGGTGAAGATCAATGAGGCGCCGCGCAGCAGATGGCTGTGGATGACCGAAAGGCCGTAACAGTAGTGCAGGGGCAAGGTCGTAGCGGCACGATCGGTGTCCTGGATTCCCAGGTACTCCGCAATGGATTCGGCGTTGGCCTGAAGATTTTCATGCGAAAGCCGGACCAGTTTCGGCGAACCTGTCGAGCCGGACGTGCTCAGCAGGAGGGCGAGGTCCGGGTGCAGGTCGTGCGCCGAGTCGGGGCGCCGCTCGTCGAGCAGCCACTCCCCGCTGTCATCGGGGTGCGGGTGTGCCACGACGTCCGGGTCGTATGCATCCATGAGTGACTGCACGGCCTCCGGGTGGCCGCCCGGCGCGAGCAGGACCGGGTGGCCCGCCGAGAGCGCAGCCAGGTGGACGACGAGCGCCTCGACGGAATTGGCGCCGACCACCAGGACGAGACGGCGCTTCCGGCCCAGGCGATCGGCAGTCGCTGCCACGCGGGCGGCGAGCTCGCGATAGGTCACGGTGCGGTCGGCGGTAATGATCGCGGTGCGGTCGCCGTGAATCGCGAGACCGCTGGCAAAAGGAACGGTCTTGGAGCCCGGCGGCAGGGCGGAAAGGGCTGTCACGAGCGCAGCCTAGGAAAGGCTTACCTTCATTGGATAGTCACAGGTGAGTCACGGATGAGACGGTGAAGATCCATAAGGGATGTGCGTGTAGGGTCGGCTCCGCCGATTGCCGGCCGAGGCCGAAACGTTGCGTGCGTCACCCTTGACCTTTAGGTTAGCGTTACCTTACTTATAGGGCGTTCACCGGTTCTCGCTGCATGCGCAGGAAGGCTTCCCATGCGACGCCCTTCGGTCCCCCGCCTCGCCGTCTTCTCCGCGGCGGCGCTCCTCCTCCCAGCCCTCGCGGGCTGCGGCGTCGACGAGGACGACGCGGGGCTCGTGATCTACTCCGGCCGCAACGAGAACCTGGTCAAGCCCCTCCTTGACGAACTCGAGGAAGCCGTCGGCACCACGGTCGCCGTCCGCTACGGCGAGAGTGCCGAACTCGCCGCCCAGATCCAGGAGGAGGGCGGCAAGACCAAGGCGGGCCTGTTCTTCTCCCAGGACGCGGGGGCCCTCGGCGCCCTCTCGTCCAAGGGCCTGCTGGCGAAACTGCCTCAGGCGTCGCTCGACAAGGTCGAGCCGGCGTTCCGGGGAGGCGCGGGCGACTGGGTGGGCACCTCCGGGCGCGTGCGCGTCCTGGCCTACAACCCCGGACAGGTGACCAAGGTTCCCGACACCGTGCACGACCTGGTCAAGCCCGAGTGGAAGGGAAAGGTCGGCTACGTCCCGACCAACGCGTCCTTCCAGGCCTTCGTCACCGGCATGCGCGTCCTTGAGGGAGACGATGCCACCCGCACCTGGCTCAAGGGCCTGAAGGCCAACGAGCCGAAGGTCTACGACAACAACCTCAAGGTCCTCGAGGGAGTCGGAAAGGGCGAGGTCTCGCTCGGCCTGGTCAACCACTACTACTGGTACGAGCAGGTCGCGGAGAAGGGGGCGGACGAGGTCGAGGCGAAGATCCACTTCCTGCCGGGCGGCGACCCGGGTGCGCTCGTCAACGCTGCCGGAGTCGGCATCCTCAAGGGCAGCGACCAGGCGCCGGCGGCGCAGAAGGCGGTCGACTTCCTGCTCTCGGAGAAGGCGCAGAAGTATTTCGCCGAGGACACGAAGGAGTACCCGCTGGCCGCCGGAGTGACCAGCACCGTGAAGGACCTGCCGCCGCTTGCTTCGCTCGACGCCCCGAAGATCGACCTCGGAAAGCTGGAGTCCCTTCAGGAGACCCTGAAGATGCTCCAGGAAGTCGGGATGGTCTGACCCGCATGCATTCCAAGGATCCCGTCGCACCGGCGGATCCCGCCGTCCGCCCGGCAGGCGCCCTCGCGCCGGCCGGGCGGCTGCGCGCCGGGCGTCGCCCGCCTGCCGTCCTCTTGATTCCCGCGGCGCTCGCCGCACTCGTCGCGCTGCTGCCGCTCGTCTACCTCGCCGTCCGCTCCCTGGAGCGCGGCCCCGCGTACGCCTGGGACGTCATCGCGAACGAGCGCACCGCCCAGCTGCTCGGCCGCAGCCTCGGACTGGCCGCCGTGGTCGTATCCGCCTCGCTGCTGCTCGGCGTGTCCCTGGCCTGGCTCACCGTGCGCACCGCCCTGCCCGGCGCACGGGCCTGGTCGGTCGTGGCGACCCTGCCCCTGGCCGTTCCGAGCTACGTCGCCGCCTTCACCTGGCTGTCCGCGTTCCCGGACCTCGTGGGCTTCGATGGTGCTGCCCTCGCGCTGACGCTCGTGAGCTTCCCGTACGTCTACCTTCCCGTCACCGCCGCACTGCGCGGGGCCGATCCGGCGCAGGAGGAGGTCTCGCGCTCGCTCGGCAACGGGCCCCTGAAGACCTTCCTGCGCGTCACACTGCCTCAGGTGCGCCCCGCGGCGGCCGGGGGAGCCGTACTGGTCGCGCTGTACGTGTTCTCCGACTTCGGCGCCGTCTCCCTGATGCGCTACGACACCTTCACCCGCGGCATCTACACCTCATACCGGGCCAGCTTCGACCGCACCCCGGCAGCCGCCCTCAGCGTCGTCCTCGTGGTGATGACGATCCTGCTCGTGGCAGCCGAGACCCGTAGCCGCGGCCGCGCGGGCCACTCCCGGACCGGGACCGGCGCGGCGCGCCCCGCCGTCCCCGCACCGCTCGGCCGATGGCTGATACCAGCCCTTGCCTGGTGCGCGACGGTCGCAGGCGTCGCCGTTCTCACACCGCTGACCACCCTCGGGTACTGGCTCGCGGTGGGCAACTCCGCGACCTGGGACCCGGCCGCGCTCCTCGACACGGCCGGCACCACCCTCGGCGTCGCCGCCGCCGGCGCCGCCCTCACCACGCTGCTCGCACTGCCCGTCGGGGTGATCGCAGCCCGCCACCCCGGCCGGGCCGCCCATTTCCTGGAGCAGTCCGCCTATGCGGGGCACGCCCTGCCCGGCATCACCGTCGCGCTCTCCCTGGTCTTCTTCGCAGTCCGCTACGCAGAACCGCTCTACCAGGAACTCCCGCTGCTGGTCTGTGCGTACGCCGTGCTCTTCCTGCCCGTCGCGGTGGCCGCAACCCGCGCCGCGGTGCTCCAGTCGCCACCGGTGCTGGAAGACGTCGCACGCTCGCTCGGCCGCTCCCCGCTGAAGGTGCTGCGCGAGGTGACCGTGCCGCTCGCCGCGCCGGGAGTTGCCGCCGGAGCCGCCCTGACCTTCGTCGTCTGCATGAAGGAACTGCCGGCGACCCTCCTTCTGCGCCCCACCGGCATGGACACGCTCGCCACCCGCCTCTGGACGGAGACGGGAACCGGATCGTTCGCGGCCGCCGCACCCTATGCCGCGGTGCTGATCCTGCTGGCAGCCCTTCCCTCCTACCTCCTCGGACGGCACCGCACATGACCGACTTGCAGATCACCGGTGTGTCGAAGACTTACGGTCCCGGCGCGGCAGTCCTCCAAGGCCTCGACCTCACCGTTCCCGGTGGCACCCTGGCCGCCCTCCTCGGTCCCTCCGGATGCGGCAAGACCACCCTGCTCCGGATCATCGCCGGATTCCTGCGCGCCGACGCAGGCACCGTCACCGTCGCGGGACGCACCCTGTCCGGCCCCGGACTCCACCTTCCCCCGGAGCGCCGCCGCATCGGCATCGTCCCCCAGGAGGGTGCGCTGTTCCCGCACTTGAGCGTCGCCCGCAACGTCGCCTTCGGGCTGAGCGGCCACGACCGCGCCGAACGCCGACGCCGCACGGAGGAGATGCTCGAACTCGTCGGCCTCGACGGCTACGGCAACCGCATGCCGCACGAGCTGTCCGGCGGCCAGCAGCAGCGCATCGCCCTGGCCCGGGCCCTGGCTCCGGAACCCGCCCTGGTCCTGCTGGACGAACCGTTCAACGCCCTCGACAGCGCCCTGCGCGCAGGTGTCCGCAGCGATGTCCGAGCCGCCCTGCGCGCCACCGGAGCCACCGCCCTGCTGGTCACCCACGACCAGCAGGAAGCGCTCTCCACGGCCGACCTCGTCGCCGTCGTACGGGAAGGCCGCGTGGCCCAGTGCGACACCCCCCAGGAGGTCTACCGCCGCCCTGCCGACCCCTGGGTGGCCGGCTTCGTCGGCGACGCCGTACTCATCCCCGGCACCGCGGACCACGGCACCGCAACCACCGTGCTCGGCCGCCTGCCCCTCGCGGCGCCCCCTGCGGGCCGGGGCGAGGGCACGGTCCTGCTGCGGCCCGAGCAACTGCACCTCGCCCAAAGCACGACGGCCCCCCAGGCCACCGTCACCGACGTGACCTTCTACGGCCACGACGCCATGGTCACCGTCTCCGTCGACGGGCTGGACAGCCCCGTCGGCATCCGGGTTGCCGGGCCCGTCACCGTACGACCGGGCCAACGCACCGGCATCCTCGTCAGGGGCGAGGCAACACTGCATCCGTGAACCGGGGGCGCCTGCAGGCCGCTGGCCGCCACGGTCACCGGTACCGCCGTCGCGGACACCACCCACGCGGCGTTCGGTGCGGCGGCGCAGAGCAGCGCTCCGCGCGCCGCGACGGCGGGGCCGCAGCCGACACCCACCGCGCCGATGTTCTTCCTGAGCGGGATCCTCCCGTCGGGCCAGATGTACGTGTACATGCTGAACGGGCAGGGCGGCTTCGATGCCGGGTCCGGTGCCTTCGTGTGGAAGGGCCTCGAGTACGCCGTGTCGGTCGACCCCGATCTGACGGGCTACCAGGACGGCGCGTACCACGTCATGACCGACGGGGTGGTCAACCAGTGGCGCCGCGGCAAGCTCAGGAAGGTCGCCACCGGCCGGCAGCAGTACGACAGCGTGGTCTCGCCGGGCACGCTGGCCCGCGCCGCCCACCCCGACCTGGTGGCCCGTGACGCGCAGGGCGTCCTGTGGCGCGTCCCGCTCAGGGCGGACGGCTCCCTGGCGCCGCGCGTGCAGGTCGGCGCCGGCTGGAACGCGTACACCCAGATCGCCGGGGTGGGCGACTACTCCGGCGACACCAGGGCGGACCTCGTCGCGCGCGACAGGCAGGGCGTGCTCTGGCTGTACAAGGGCACCGGCGACGGGCGCAAGCCGTTCGCGCCGCGGCTGAGGGTCGGCGCCGGCTGGAACACGTTCAACAAGCCGGTGGCCACCGGTGACGTGGACGCCGACGGCCGCAGCGACCTCCTCGCCCGCGATCCCAAGGGCGACCTGTGGCTGTACAAGGGCACCGGGAAGGCGCCGGCGCCGTTCAAGCCGCGCGTCAGGGTCGGCAACGCGTTCAACGTCTACCGCGACCTCTTCTGACGGCCCCCTCACGCCCGCTCAGGTCAACGCCCGGAGTGAGAACGTACCGGACCTGTAAGGGAGTTCGCCTGAAATCGTGTGCGAGATGGAGGTGGCGTGGAGAGCTCTTTAAGAAACCTTGTTGAATAAGTCCTTACCCCGGGTTCGCCCTTGATTTGCTCCTGTCAATCGGAACAGGGTTCACCAGAACGTTTGACGCCCCACACGTCACAACGAGGAGCAAACTCCACATGGCAACTCACAAGCGATCCCACGGACTTCGCAACGCGGCCATAGCCGCGAGCGCCGCTACGGCGGCCGCCGCGGCCCTGTTCGCGAGCCCCTTTGCCGGGGCGGCCACACCGGCCGAAGGGACCGTACACGGACTCGGCGCCCCGGGCGCCGTGGACGGCAGCTTCGTCGTCATCCTCGACGCATCCGCGAACAAACAGGACCTGGCTAAGAAGTACGGAGGCAGGCTGGAGCGCTCCTACGGCTCCGCCGTCAACGGCTTCTCCGCCTCCGGTCTGACGGTGAAGGAGGCCAAGCAGCTCGCAGCGGACCCCGCTGTCGGCAAGGTCGTGCAGAACAAGCGCTTCAGCATCAACGAGACGCAGGACAAGCCTCCGTCCTGGGGCCTGGACCGGATCGACCAGACGGCCACGGCCGGCGACGAGAAGTACACGTACCCCGACAACGGCGGCGAGGGGGTGACCGCGTACGTCATCGACACGGGCGTCAGGGTCTCGCACCAGGACTTCGGAGGCCGGGCCGGTCACGGCTTCGACGCGATCGACAACGACGACACCGCTGACGACGGGAACGGCCACGGAACCCACGTGGCGGGCACCATCGCCGGCACCACCCACGGCGTCGCCAAGAAGGCCAAGGTCGTCGCGGTGCGGGTGCTGGACGACAACGGATCCGGCACCACCGAGCAGGTCGTGGCGGGCATCGACTGGGTGACGCAGAACCACTCCGGGCCCTCGGTCGCCAACATGAGCCTCGGCGGAGGTGTGGACGAGGCGCTGGACGCGGCCGTCACGCGCGCCATCGCCTCCGGTGTGTCCTTCGCCGTGGCGGCCGGCAATGACTCCACCGACGCCGGCCAGGGCTCGCCCTCCCGGGTTGCCGAGGCGCTCACGGTCGCGTCCAGCACCGAGGACGACCAGCAGTCGGAATTCTCGAACTTCGGCTCGGTGGTCGATCTGTACGCTCCCGGCTCGGACATCACCTCGGCCTGGAACGACAGCGATACCGGTACCAAGACGATCTCCGGGACGTCGATGGCCGCCCCTCACGTAGCGGGCGCCGCCGCCCTCTACCTGGCGGCCAACCCGTCGGCGACACCTGCCGACACGGCCGCCGCACTGACCGGGGCCGCGACGGCGGACGTCATCAAGAACCCGTCCTCCGGCACCGCGAACAAGCTGCTGAAGGTAACGCCGTAGCGGCACCGCGCAGCGAGTCGGCATAAGGCCGGGCGACCGCCGCGGGGGGGGGGGGGGGGGGGGGGGGGGGGGGGGGGGGGGGGGGGGGGGGGGGGGGGGGGGGGGGGGGGGGGGGGGGGGGGGGGGGGGGGGGA
>NZ_JBVJWO010000006.1:71931-127687 GCF_055602345.1 Streptomyces sp. NPDC037401 | reverse complement strand
GTCCGCCATCCCCAAACCCCCCCCCCAACCCCCCCCACACACTTTGAAAAATCCCCCCCCCCCCCACCCCCCCCCAGACCCCGCCCCCAACCCCCCCCCCCCCCCCCCCCCCCCCCCCGGTGCCGGTACCGGCCGGGCGACGCCGGTGCCGGTGCCGGCCGGCACCGCGGATGCCGGCCGCCGGGCACACCACGTGGCTGCGGAGCGGACCGTCCTCGAATGGCCGGAACCGTGCCTCCCGGTCATGTGCCTCATTGACCCCACAGCGCCGACGCGGTTGCATGCCCGTGGCCCTCCGGTAGGGGACCGGAGAGAGACCGTGTTCTACCTGGGGGAAAAATGAGGGGAAACGCGAACCGGAGCTCCACCAGAGGTGTGCGGGCCGCCCTGCGTGCGGCGGTCGCGGTCTGCGCGGTCACGGCGGTGCTGCCCGGAGCGGCCTCTGCCGCGCCCGCGGGCGTCGCGGGTGCCCTCGGAGCCGGTGTCGAGAGGATCAGTGTCGCGGCCGACGGCACCCAGGCCGACGACAACTCCGCCGGCGCCTCGATCACGCCCGACGGCCGCCACGTCGTCTTCTCGTCGTCGGCGGGGAACCTCACACCCGACGGTACGACGGGAGGCGACCGGGTGTACGTCCGCGACCAGCAGACCGGACAGAACCAGCGGATGGGGCACCTGACCCCGCTCCGGCCCCCGGCCATCAGCGGTGACGGGCAGTACGTCGCCTATCCCGTGCAGTGGATGAACAACGTGCGCATTCGCCAGTACCAGGTGAGCACGGGAAGGACGGTCTCCGCCGACTGCTCGGCCTACAGCTGCAACCAGCCGTCGCTGGGCGCGGACGGCCGCTACACCGCCCTTGCCATCCTCAAGTACCAGTCGTCCAGCCAGCGCATCGAGGTCCAGGACTCGAGCACCGGCGCCAAGGAGACCGTCGCCGACCTCGCCCACACCCAGCCGTCACGGCCCTCCATCAGCGGCGACGGCCGCCGTGTCGCCTACCAGGACGGGAAGGCGCAGGACGTCTTCGTGCGGGACCGCACCACCGGCACCACCTCCGGCCCGATCGAGGGCCCGTCCGCGGCGGCACTCGTCCAGCTCAGCGACGACGGCAGCAAGGTCCTCTACCTCTCGGGCTCCGACACGTACGTCCACGACGTGTCTTCGGGCACCGCCCAACTGGTGCCGAACGTGCGGGGCGTGGCCATCGATCCCACCGGCCGCCATCTGCTGTACGCCCCGCACGACCCGAACGGACCGTCGCTCGCGCTGCGCGACCTGCAGACGGGCACCGACGAGACCGTCTCGGCCCGGCCCGCCTCGGCCGGGACCGACGCGGTCAGCGCCGGTGGGCGGGACGTGGTCTTCCAGTCCACGGCCGACGACATCGTGCCCGGCGACACCAACGGCAAGTCGGACCTGTTCCTCCGCCGCTTCTTCTGATGACCGGACTCCCGTGAAATCCGACTGCCGTTCGCCTGGCGTCTTCGTCGCCGTCACCCCGGAATCCCTCTCCGGTATCTCAGGCAGGCTGTTCTGGGGGCGCTCAAGCATTCCTCGACCGAAGCAGGGGTCTCTCTCGTCATGGCAGAACTCAACCGACGCCGTTTTCTCCAGCTCACCGGTGGCGCCACCGCACTGACTCTGCTCAACGAGAGCATCGCGCGCGCCGCCGCCATCCCCGCGCAGGGGACGACGGGGACCATCGCGGACGTCGAGCACATCGTGGTCCTGATGCAGGAGAACCGTTCCTTCGACCACTACTTCGGCGCGCTGCGAGGCGTCCGCGGCTTCGGCGACCCGCGCCCGGTCACCCTGCCCAGCGGCAAGCCGGTCTGGCACCAGGCCGACAACGCGGGCAAGGAGACGCTGCCGTTCCGGCCGCCGTCGGACGACCTCGGCATGGAGTACCTCCAGGGCCTCAACCACGACTGGGCGGGCGGTCAGAGCGCGTTCAACAAGGGCAGGTACGACAACTGGGTGCCCGCCAAGACCCCGGCCACCATGGCGTACCTGACGCGCGACGACATCCCGTTCCACTACGCCCTCGCGGACGCGTTCACCGTCTGCGACGCCTACCACTGCTCGTTCATCGGCTCGACGGACCCGAACCGCTACTACCTGTGGTCGGGCTACACGGGCAACGACGGCACCGGCGGCGGACCCGTCCTCAACAACGCCGAGCTCGGCTACGGCTGGACCACCTACCCGGAGCGCCTGGAGGCGGCCGGCGTCTCCTGGAAGGTCTACCAGGACATCGGCGACGGCCTGAACGCCGCCGGCTCCTGGGGCTGGATCAACGATGCCTTCCGCGGCAACTACGGCGACAACTCGCTGCTCTACTTCAACAACTACCGGGGCGCGCAGCCGGGCAACCCGCTCTACGACAAGGCGCGTACCGGCACCAATGCCAAGGCGGGCGAGGGTTACTTCGACCAGCTGCGCGCGGACGTCGCGGCCGGCACCCTGCCGCAGATCTCCTGGATCGCCGCGCCCGAGGCCTTCAGCGAGCACTCCAACTGGCCGGCCAACTTCGGCGCCTGGTACATCGCGCAGGTCCTCGACGCGCTGACCTCCAACCCGGACGTGTGGGCCCGCACGGCCCTGTTCATCACGTACGACGAGAACGACGGCTTCTTCGACCACGTCGTCCCGCCGTACGCCCCCGCGAACGCCAATCAGGGCCTGTCGACCGCGCCGACCGCGCTCGACGTCTTCCCCGGCAAGCCCGGCTACGTCGCCGGACCGTACGGGCTGGGCCCGCGCGTCCCGATGCTCGTGGTCTCGCCGTGGAGCACCGGCGGCTACTCCTGCTCCGAGACCTTCGACCACACCTCGGTCATCCGCTTCATGGAGCAGCGCTTCGGTGTGGAGGAGCCCAACATCTCGCCCTGGCGCCGCGCCGTCTGCGGCGACCTGACCTCCGCCTTCGACTTCGCCCGCAAGGACACCGGCGCGGTCGAGCTGCCCGACACCGGCGGCTTCGAGCCGCAGGACCGCGAGCGTCACCCCGACTTCCGGGCCACCCCGCCGGCCGTGGCGACCATGCCGCGCCAGGAGAAGGGCCTGCGCCCCACCCGTGCGCTGAAGTACGCGCCGTACGTGGACGGCGCGGCGCTCACCGGCGAGGGCAAGTTCCGGCTGACGTTCAGCGGCGGCCCGGACCTGGGCGCGCAGTTCTACGTCACGTCCGGCAACCGCACCGACGCCCCGTGGACCTACACCACCGAGGCGGGCAAGTCGATCGCGGACACCTGGAACACCCGCTACTCCGCGGGCGTCACCGACCTGACGGTCCACGGCCCCAACGGCTTCCTGCGCGGCTTCCGCAACCCCGGCACCACGCCCGGCCCCGAGGTCACCGCCCGCCACAATGCCGCCACGGGGAACCTGGACCTCACCCTCACCAACGCCGGAACGTCGACCGCGACGCTCACGGTCACCAACAGCTACGGCGGCGGCTCGAAGCGCCTCACGGTCGCCAAGGGGGCCACCGTCACGTACAGCGTTCCCCTGAGGAACACGCGGCGCTGGTACGACGTGACGGTCACCGCGTCCGAAGCCGCGGACTTCCGCCGCCGCTTCGCCGGCAAGGTCGAAACCGGCGCGGCCGGCTTCTCCGACCCGGCCATCCTGACGGACCAGTCCTCCTGACGGAACGACTCTCCTCACCCGCGTCCCGCTCCCCGGAACCCTCCGCGGAGCGGGACGGTCGGCCGGGGCGGCTGCACGGCGCCGAAATGCCTGAGCATCGAGGCGGCATACTGTCCGTCGTGACGATTTATGACGGCATTGGTGTGACCTATGGTCAGACCCGACGACCGGATCCCCGGATCGCCGCCAGGATCCACGCGGCGCTCGGCGATGCTGCGACGGTGATCAACGTAGGCGCCGGCACCGGCTCCTACGAGCCGCCGGAAACGGTGCTGGCGGTTGAACCCAGCTCGGTGATGATCGCCCAGCGTCCGGCCGGATCCGCGCGTGCCCTGCAGGCTTCCGCAGAATCGATCCCTCTCGCCGACGACTCCGCCGACGCGGTGATGGCCCTTCTGACGGTGCACCACTGGACCGACCTGGAAGCGGGTATCGGGGAGCTGCTGCGCATCGCCCGGCGGCGCGTCGTCATCTTCACCTGGGACCAGACGATCCTCCGCAGGTTCTGGCTGGTGGACGAGTACCTGCCGGAGGTGGCCGCATTCGACGACACGCGGGCCGTCCCGATCGACCGGCTGACTGCCCTGCTGGGAGGCGCCCGCGTCGAGACGGTCCCGATCCCGCACGACTGCACCGACGGATTCGGCGCCGCGTTCTGGCGCCGGCCCGGGGCCTACCTCGATCCGAAAGTGCGTGCCGGCATATCCATGCTCGCCCAGACGGACGAGGAAGTGCTCCGTCCGGGACTGGCCCGGCTGTCCGACGACCTGTCTTCCGGCGTGTGGCGCGAACGCCATGCCGACCTGCTCAACCGCGGAACACTCGACCTCGGCTACCGGCTCGTCATCGCCGACCTGTAGCAAAGGCGAGCGGCGGTACCGAGGTCAGTCGGGCGGTGGGGCGAGGTCTCCGCGCAGTCGCCGGGTGCGCAGCACCAGTTCCAGTTCGAAGCGGCGGTCCGGGTCGTCCAGGTCGTCGCCCCACAGCTCGCGGAGCTGCCTCAGCCGGTAGCGCACGGTCTGCGGGTGGACCCCGAGCCGGGCGGCGACCTCCGGGGCGCCACCCCGCGTTTCCAGCCAGGCCAGCAGTGTTTCGGCGAGGCGGTGGGCGTGTGCCGGGCCGCCGGCCTCGTCCAGCCGCGCCAGCCGCCGCCGCGCCAGGTCGTCGATCAGCTCGCCCGCGGGCAGCAGTACCAGGGCTTCGACGTGCTCGGCGCAGTGCAGGAGCCGCCCCTGTGGCAGGACACCCTGCTCGATCATGCGGACGGCGGTCTCCGCCCAGCGCAGCGACGTGGCGGCCTCCGCCACCGGAACCGACGGGCCGATCGCCCCGGACCAGCCGGTGACGGCCCGGTGCAGCAGCTCTGCGCGTCCCGGGGCATCCGGGTCCGGTACGACCAGGCGCGGCCGCTCGCCCTCCATGTCGACCAGCACCTCGTCGCCCACGGCAGGCGCGACCGCCTCCGCGGCGGGGCGGAGCAGCACGGCCACGGCGACCTTCTCGGGCAGCTGCCAGCCCACGTCCGCCGCGCGGTCGGCAAGGACGGCCGACGGATCCGAGCGGTGCTCGGAGAGCAGGAGATCGACGAGGAGGCGCTGCAGGCGCAGCCGCTCCCCGGCCTGGCGGGCGATGGCCTCGGCGTAGCCGCGTACGGACTGGGCCACCATCACGTCGAGGTACTCGAACGCGGACTCGGCGAGCTCGTACATGGCCGAGGACGGGATCTCGGCTTCCTGGCCGATCTCCGCCATGCGCCGCCAGGAAAGCCGCACGCCCAGCCGGTAGATCCCCTGCAGGGAGTCCAGGCTGCGCCCGTGCGCGACCTCGCCGCGCCCGAAGTCCCGGAACATCTCGGGAAGGGCGCTCGGGCGGTCCGAACCGGCGGTCATCTGCTCCACGAAGACCTGCAGCGCGTGCCGGATCGCCACCAGCGCCTTCGGCTCCCCGGACTCGTCGACGATGAACACCAGGCCCGGGTATTCCCGCCGGATCTCGGCGAGGATGTCCTGCGCCAGCTTGGGGATCTCCTCCAGGGCGCGGTCGGCGAACCGCCGGATCCGTTCACGTGGCACGTTGCGCCACGCTGACGAGGCTTCCAATCCACTGCTCCTGGATGTCCGGTCTCCACGGGTCAGGCCGGCCGGCCTGACCGGGCCCAACTTAGTGCGGCCCGGGGCCTCAGGAGCCGGACGGTCCGTCGGCGGGCGGGTCGGGGAATGTGACGAGCGGCACGTTCTGGTGCTCGGGCGTGGCGTCGAGGGCGGCGACGATTCCGAACGCGGCGCCTGTCGCCAGAGCGGCGGCGGCTACGCAGGTCAGGAAGGCGGCGAGCAGTCTGGACATGGGGATGATCGGCCTCTCAGTCGATGAGGTCAGTCACCCAGCGCGCCGGCCCGGTCCGGCCCGGTCAGTATGCGAGGCGCATTGACAGGTGGTCAAGCTCCACCTAGCTTCGCCGTTCACGGCAGTGTTACCACCGGGTAAGTCGCTTATCGCCCCGGACGGGTTGTGATCCGTACGCGCGGCCGTTCCCGCACCGCCCCGAACTTCCGCATTCTCGCGTCCGTATCGGAGTACCCGCATGCGTCGTCCCATATCGCCCTTGTCCCTGATCCTGCTGGGCACCGGTGTCTTTTTGCTGGTGCTCACCCAACTCCTCGTCTGGTACGTGGAGCCGCGCGCCAAGCGCACCCCCACCGACACCCTCTCCACCACGGTCTTCGAGGGCCAGGGCAGCTACTTCGACACGGGTTCCGTGTCCACGGTCGAGGGCCAGAAGCTCACGATCACCCGCCGCGTGGTCGGGGACGTCGCCGCCAGTGAGCGCAGCGGAAACGCGGTCTGGGACGTTTCCACCCAGATCGACACCCCGAAGACCCTGCCGCTGGCCGACCCGCGCAAGTCCCTGCAGTGGGCCACCGAGCGCTGGGTGACCGACCGCAAGACCAACCTGCCCGTCCACTGCTGCGCGGAGAAGCCCCGCTTCGAGGGCGAGGCCTACCTGAAGTTCCCGTTCGACGTGGAGAAGCGCACCTACTCCTGGTGGGACAGCAGCCTGGGCGCCACCGTGCCGCTGGAGTTCGACGCGGTCACCCGCATCCAGGGCCACGAGGGCTACCGCTTCACCGGCTCCGTCAAGCCCACCCGTACGGGCAGCCGCCTGGTGCCCGGCGTACTTGTGGGCAGCTCGAAGCCGGGTCAGGTTGCGGCGGAGGAGTGGTATTCGAACGCCCGGATCGAGCTGACCGCGGACCCGGCGACGGGCCGGATCATCAACGCGGTGCTCGCGCCGACGAAGACCCTGCGGGCCCCGGGTTCGCAGGAGGACGCGGTCACCCTGCTGTCGAGCGACAAGCTGGAGTTCACCGAGCAGACCCGCCGTGAGCAGGTCGAACTGGCCAAGGACGGCAGCGGCCTGCTGAAGCTGCTCGGCGAGACCGCGCCCGTGGCGGGAGGCCTTGCAGGAGGCCTGCTGATCCTCGCCGGCACCGTGCTGCTCGTCCGGGGCCGCAACCGCGGTACTCACCAGAGTGATGAAAACGCCCCCGGTGAAGGCCTGGAAATTATCACCAGTGTGAGTAGCCGGAACTAACCGCGAACCGAACACTGACGTTACCCCTCGGTAAGGCCAGTGTTACCTGGCGAAACCGTCCCCCTACCTGCACCGAAGCACTTCCGGCACAGCCGGCACGCGCACCACCCGCACACCCAGCCAGCCCAGCGCTTCATCCCCGGAAGCCCGGCCGTCCCTGACCCTCCTGCCTCCCGCAGCCGCCGAGTTGGAGCACCTTTATGCCCCAGCGCGCGTCCGCCCTGGCCCCCGGCCAGAAGGACTCCCTGCTCGTCCCCGCCCAGCCCCGCACCGGCATCCACACCGCCGGACCGCACCCCGTACAGCCCGCGGCGCCGCTGCCGCACCGGATCACCTTCCTCGCCCGCCGCGACCTGGGCAACCAGGCCGCGGGGGGCTCGGAACTGCTCATCGACCGGATCGCCGACGGCCTGACCGCCGGCGGCCACGAGGTCACCCTCGTGTGCGGCGGCCCCGCCGCCGCCCGCGACTACCGGGTGGTCTCCGCAGGGGGTGACGCAGGTCACTTCCTGCGCGCCAAGTCGACCTTCGCCCGCGAGGTCGGCGACTGCGACCTGCTGGTCGAGGTGTGCAACGGCATGCCGTACCTGGCGCCGCTGTGGCACCGCGGACCCACGCTCTGCTTCGTCAACCACGTCCACACCGACCTCTGGCAGATGCGCTACCCGGGCCCGGCGGCACGGCTCGGGCGCCGGCTGGAGCACTGGGCGCTGGCGGGCACCCACAGAGACAACCTGATGGTGGCCGTCTCCGAGTCGACCGCCGCCGAGCTGCGCGCCATCGGCGTGGCCGCGGACCGCATCCGCATCGTCAACAACGGAGTCGAAGAACCCGGCCCGCTGCTTCCCGAGGCCGGGGAACCGCTGTTCCTGGCCGTGGGACGGCTCGTGGAGTACAAGCGCATCGACCTGCTCCTGCGCCTCTGGGAGCGGGTCCGCCCGGTCACCGGGGGCCGGCTCGTCATCGTCGGCGACGGCCCCGAGCGGCAGCGCCTGGAGGCCATGGCCGGTCCCGGCGTCACCTTCGCCGGCCGGGTCTCGGACGCCGAGAAGCACCGCCTGATGTGCGAGGCGTGGCTCCTGCTGCACCCCTCCCTCGTCGAGGGCTGGGGGCTGGTCGTCACCGAGGCGGCCGCCCGGGCCACCCCCGCGATCGGCTTCGACATACCCGGTCTGTGCGACTCCGTCGTGGACGGGGAGACCGGTGTGCTCGCCCGGGGCGAGAGTTCGTTCGCCGCCGCGTGGTGCACCCTGGCCCTCAGCGGCGAGCGGCGAGCGGCCATGGGACGTGCGGCCGCCCGGCGCGCCGAGCGATTCCGCTGGAGCGAGACGGTCCGTCAGTTCCAGGCGGTCGCCGCCGAGGCCGCGGCCCGCGCCGTCGTGCCGGGCCGCGGCAAGGGCGGTCATGGCTGAGATCACCGAACGCGGGTTCAAGGACCCGTCGCTGAGGCGGTCGGCCGCCCTCTTCCGGGCGTTCATGCGCGAACCCACCGATCCCGAGCGGTGCTACACGCTGCTGGCCCGCGACTCGGTCGCACAGGTGGCACGCCACATCGACCTGCCCGGCAAGATCGTCGTCGACATCGGCGGCGGCAGCGGCCACTTCACCGAGGAGTTCCGCCGCCGCGGCGCGCAGAGCTACCTCTTCGAGCCCGACCTGCGGGAGTTGAATGCCCGCGGCCGTCCCCCCGAGGACGCGGTGCTCGCGGACGGATACCTGCTGCCGCTTGCCGACGGAGCGGCGGACGTGTGCTTCTCGTCCAACGTACTGGAGCACGTCTCGGACCCGCAGACGTTCATCAGCGAGATGGCGCGGGTCACCCGCCCCGGCGGACTGATCTACCTGTCGTTTACCAACTGGCTCTCCCCCTGGGGAGGCCACGAGACCGCGCCCTGGCACTACCTCGGTGCCGACCGGGCCCGCGCGCGCTACAAACGGCGCACCGGCCACGAGGCGAAGCACACCCTCGGCGAGAACCTCTTCGCCGTCCACATCGGTCCCACCCTGCGGCACGTCCGCGGCCGCGACGACGTCCAGGTCGTCACGGCCCGATCGCGTTACTGGCCGTTCTTCGCGAGCACGATCACCCGGGTGCCGGGACTCCGCGAGATCGCCACCTGGAATCTGCTGCTGATTCTCAGGCGAAGCCCATGAACATGCGAAGCGAGGAACGGTCATGACCACTGCGGTCCAGGCGCCCACCCGGGCGCCGCAGCCCGGCCCGACGCCGTCGGAGGCGTCCGGCGAGCCGCGCGGAAGACGCCTGCTGTTCGGCTTCTGGGCCGTCGTGCTGGCGGCCTTCGTAGCGGTGTCCCCGGGGAAGATGACGTTCGAGACCAAACTCGGCGTCGCCCTCGACCCCTGGCGCTTCCTCGGCGACCTCGGTTCGCTGTGGAACGGCAACGTGGGCCTCGGCGGCATAGCCAACCAGTACGTCGGCTACGCCTTCCCGGCCCTCCCCTACTACGCCTTCATGGACCTGATCCAGGTCCCGGTCTGGCTGGCCGAGCGGCTCTGGCTGTCCGCCATCGTGACCGCCGCCTTCTGGGGAGCCCTCCGGCTCGCCGAGCGGCTCGGCGTCGGCAGCCCCGCGTCCCGCGTCCTCGCGGCCGTGGTCTACGCCCTGTGGCCCACCTTCACCATCGTCGTCGGATCCACCTCCGCCGCCGCACTGCCCGGCGCCCTGCTGCCCTGGGTGCTGCTGCCGCTCACGTCCGCGGCCCTCAGCCCCCGGATCGCCGCCGCGCGTTCCGCGCTGCTCATTCCCTTCATGGGCGGGGTCAACGCGGCCTCGACCCTGGCCGCGCTGCTGCCCGTGGGCCTCTACCTGCTCAGCCGCCCGGCCGGCCCGCGCCGCCGCGCCCTGCTGGCCTGGTGGATCCCCGGCGTCTTCCTCGCCACCGTGTGGTGGGTCGTACCGCTGCTCCTCCTCGGCCTCCACGGCGAGAACTTCATGCCGTACGTCGAGCAGGCCGACACCACCACCGCCACCATGTCCGCGACCGAGCTGCTGCGCGGCGCCGGCAACTGGGTGGCGTACCTCAACTTCGGCGAGGCCTGGCTGCCCGCCGGCTGGACCGTCGCCACCTCCGTCCTCGCCGTCCTCGGCTCGGCCTTCGCCGCGGCCCTCGGCCTGGCCGGCCTGGCCCGGCGGGACCTGCCGGAGCGCCGCTGGCTGCTGCTGACCGTCCTGGCCGTCGTCCTGATCACCCTCGCCGGGTACGCCGGCGCGTTCGGCGCCCCCTTCCACGGGATCGTCCAGGACTGGCTGAACGGGCCGCTCAAGCCCTTCCGCAACATCTACAAGTTCCAGCCGGGACTGGCGCTCGCGCTCACCCTCGGCCTGGCCCACCTGACCGCCGTCCTGTCCCTCAGCAGGGGTACGCACGCCCTGCGCGCATCCCGCTGGGTGCCCGCGGCCGCCGCGGTCCTGGTCGTCCCCGGCCTGGCGCTCCCGTACGCCACCGGCGCCATCCTCCAGCCCGGCGCGTTCAGCAAGCTGCCCTCCCACTGGGCGCAGGCCGCCGACTGGCTCAAGGACAACGCCCCGCAGAGCCGCGCGCTGGTCGTACCCGCCACCGCGCACGGCATCTACACCTGGGGTTCCCCCATCGACCAGCCCTTCGACGTGCTGGCCGACACCCCCTGGGCGCAGCGGGACTTCGTCCCCTTCGGCACCCCCGGCGCCCGCCGCATGACGGATGCCGTCGAACAGGCCCTGCTGTCCGGCACCGAGGTCCCCGGCCTCCAGGCCTACCTGGCCCGCGCCGGCATGCACGAGGTCGTCGTCCGCAACGACCTCGACCCCGACCAGATCGGCTGGGTCCCCCCGCAGACCGTCAAGCGGACCCTGGAATCCTCCGGCTACCGCAAGGTGACCGGCTTCGGCCCGCTGGTGACCGGCGGCCGCATCGCCGCCGACACCCCGCTCCAGGTGCAGGCGCTCTACCCGCGCCTCCAGGCCGTGGAGATCTACGAGCCGCAGGCCCGCTCCGCGCGGCCCGGCCGGGTCGGAGTCTCGGCCGTGGCCGACACGGCCGTGGTCAGCGGCGGACCCGAGTCGCTGCTCCAGCTGTCCGCCGACCCCTCGATGGCCGACCGGCCCGCCGTACTGGCCGGGGACGGACTGCCCAAGGGCCTCACCGCACCGGTGAAGGTGGTCGCGGACGGACTGCGCCGCGCCGACACCCGGTTCGGCCTGGTCAACAACAACACCTCGTACACGTACACCGCGAAGGAGCGCAACCACTCCGGCAGCCTGCAGAACCCGGGCGAGCAGCCCAAGCAGATCCTGCCGAGGGAGGGCAGCGAGCACCAGACGACGGCGGTGCTGCGCGGCGCCCGTACCGTGACGGCGTCCAGCAGCGGCAACTGGCTTTTCCACCTGCCGCAGTTCGACCCGGTCAACGCCTTCGACGGCGACCCCGGCACCGCGTGGGCCGAGGGCAGCCCCGGCGATCCGGCCGGACAGTGGCTCAAGGTCGAGTTCGAGCGGCCCACCGAGGTCCCCGACTCGATCCAGCTCGCGCCCCTGCCGGGCGACGCCATGCGCGCGGCGCCCACGCAGGTGCGGATCGAGACCGACCGCGGCTCCGCGGACAGCCCGCTGAAGACCAACGGCCAGCCGCAGACCGTCAAGGCCCCCGCCGGCGAGGCCTCCTGGATGAAGATCACCATCCTGACGGCCCAGCAGGCCCGCCCGGGCCTGTCCGGCGCCGGATTCTCCGAGGTGAAGATCCCCGGCGTGCAGGTCACGCGCATGCTGGTGCTGCCCGCTGACGGACAGCGCACCGACGCCCCGGCGAGCGTGTACTCCGTCCACCGCGGCACCGACGCGGGCGGCCTGTCGCCCGCCTCGGCCGAGGCGGGACTGCGCCGGCAGTTCACCACCAAGGACGCGGGCGAGTACGCGGTGACGGCGAAGGCCGCCGCCGTGCCCGGAAGCGCCCTGGACGCCCTGCTGGACCGTGCGGCCCCCGGCAAGAAGGACCGGATCACGGCCACCGTGGACTCCACCAGCCGCAGCGGTACGTCCCTCGGTGCCCGCAACCTGGTCGACGGCGATCTGACGACCGCCTGGATCGCGGGCGACAAGCCGGTCGTCCACCTCTCCTGGACCGGGATGAAGAAGATCGACGAGGTCATCCTCGTGGCGGCGGGCGGGGTATCCACCCGGCCCGAGCAGGTGATGATCACCTCTCCGCACGGCGCCGCGATCGCCGACGTGGACCTGAACGGACGGGTCAGCTTCCCGGCCATCGAGACGAACCGGCTCGACATCACCATCAGCCGGGTCGCCCCGCTCACCGTCCACAACCCGGTGGCCAACGCGCAGGTGCAGCTGCCCGTCGGGCTGAGCGAGGTGCACGTCCCCGCCCTGGCCGACCTGCGGGTGCCGCGCCCGGCGGCTTCCGCCCGCTTCGAGCTGGCCTGCGGCGAGGGCCCCGACCTCGCCGTCGGCGGGACCCTGCACAAGACGAAGGCCTCCGGACTCGTCCGGGACCTCACCGAGCGCCGCCCCGTCACCGTCTCCCTCTGCGCGGGGGAGGAGGCCGACGGCACCCTGGAGCTGCCGGCCGGCGACCACGAGGTGGAGGCCGGTGACGCCGGCCCGCTGGCGATCACCGACGTGACGCTGACCCGCGGCACCCCGCAGGCCCTGGAGGGAACGGCCGGCCGCGAGGCCACCGTCCGCAGCTGGGCCGACGACGAGCGGACCGTCGAGGTGTCGGCGGGCTCCGGCGGGGCTGCGTACCTGCGGACCTACGAGAACGCCAACGACGGCTGGAAGGCCACCCTCGACGGCAAGGAGCTCCAGTCGGTGCGCCTCGACGGCTGGCAGCAGGCCTGGGTGGTCCCGGCCGGTGCCTCCGGCACGGTCACCATGGAGTTCGAGCCCTCCGGGACCTACCGGGCCGCCCTGATCGGCGGCGCGCTCGCCCTCGTCGCCCTCATCGGCCTGGCCTTCGTCGGCCGCCGGCGTGCAGCCGGCGTCACCGAGGACGCGCAGCCGCAGCCGCAGCCGGCGGCCCCGGGGGTGATCCTCGGCACGCTGGTCCTGACCGCGGTCGTCGCGGTGGCCGCCGGGCCGCTGGCCCTGATCGTGCCCGCACTCGCCGTGGCGGCCCGGTTCCGGCCGGCCGTGCTGGTGCCGACCGCGGCCGCCGCGATGGCAGCGGCCGGTGTGGTCGCGGCCCTCGGCGCCGGGGAACCGGTCGCCGCCGGGGAAGGCGCGTACAGCGGCCTCGCCCAGGTGCTCGCGCTGGTGGCCCTGTCGGCCGCGCTGGTCACCGCGGCCACGCCGCAGGACCGCGCCGGCGAGCAGTCCGGTGCAGCCGGACGGGACGAGGACGGCGGTTCCGCGGAGCCGGATGCCGGACCGGTGGTCAACGCCGGACCGGTCGGCGCCGGACCGGTCGGCGACGGTGACGGGGACCTGCCCGGGCCGTCCCTCCGCAAGCCGGACGGCGGGGCCTCTACGTGACGGCACCGTGGACCACCGCCGGGAGGGGTTCCACAACCCCTCCCGGCGGGGTCCGGATCCCCTTTCCGACCGTCGACGAGGTGTCGCTTCACTGCCTCAGCGCCGACGAGCCGGAGAGCGTGCACATCGAGGTCCACCTGCCCGGACGGCTGGACCCGGCGCGCCTGCGCGCCGCGTTCCGGGAGGCCCTGCAGACGCACCCCAGGGCGCTGATGCGGGAGGTGCCCGGCCGCGGGCACCGGCTGATCCTCGCCTGGGAGCTGACCGGCGAACCGGACGGCGAACCGGTGCACTTCGCGGGACGCGGACCCGGCGCCCTGGCCCAGGCCAGGGCCCGGGCCCTCGCGGACTGCCCCTCGCTCACCCAGTCGCCGCCGATGCGCCTGGACGTCGTAGAGGCAGCCGAAGCAGCGGAGGAAGCGGCAGGGGCAACCGGCGCCGGGGCCGCCGGTCCCGCCGCCGGGACCGTACTGCTGCTGACCCTGCACCACACCGCCCTCGACGCCCCGTCGGGGCTGCGGATCCTTGCCACGACCGCCGAACGGTACGCGGGCACGGCCGCCCTCCCCGTCCCCGGGCGCCCCCGCCCCGCAGGCCCGGACCGCACCGACGGTGCGGCCCCCAGCGGGGCCCGCGGCACCGGCCGTACCGTACGCACCCGCCCGGTACGCCTCGCAGCCGACTCCCGCCCCGGGCCCGTACGGGCCCGCGCGGCGGGCAACGGCATGCTCCAGGCGGACCTGCCCGTCCCGCCGCGCGCGGCACCGGCCGGACACCCGCCGCCGTGGACCGTCAACGACCAACTGCTGGTCGCCGTCGCCCTGATGGCGGGCCGCTGGAACGCCGAGCACGGCCGCCCCGCCGGCCCCGTACGGCTCACCATGCCCGTGGACGACCGCCCCCGCGGCACGGAGATGCCGATGGGCAACGGCACCCGCCTCGTCGAGGTGGCCATGACCGCCGAAGACCCGCGCGACACGGACCTCCTGCTCGGCGAGCACCCCGACCCGGCGGCCGTGGAGCGGCTGCTGCGCACCACCGCCCTGCGCACCCGCGCCCTCACCTCCACCCAAGGCTCACCCCTGGGCGCCGGTACGGGGCTGCTGACCGCACCCCTGCTTCCCGTCGGCATCCGGGGCGCCCTCACCCGCGGCGCACGGCGGGCGACCGCACCCTGGACCTCCACGGCGCTCGTCACCAACATCGGACGCGTGCCGTACGCCCTGGACTTCGGCGGCGCGGGCCGGGCCACGGCCGTGTGGTTCTCCGCACCCGCGCGGATGCCCCGCGGCCTCAGCGTCGCCGCCGCCTCCACCGACGGGCGGCTGCACGTGAGCCTGCGCTGGTCGCGGGCGCTCCTCGGCGACGCGGCCGGCGCCCGACTGGCCACCCTCTTCGGGCAATCGCTGGCCGCGGTCTCCCTCACCCCGGGAAACCCGGGAAGCCAGGGAACCCCGGCCGAGCAGCCGCCCACCGACGGCGCCCGCGCCACCCGGAACCACCACGAAAGGCCGTCATGACCCCCTCCACCTCCCGGAAGCCGTCTGCGGAGGCGGTGACTCCACCCGGCCGCCGCGTCCCCGGCCTGCGCGAGTTCTACGAGAACCCCGCCGTACCCGTCGCCTCGGGCGAAGCCCGCACCCTGCGCCAGGCCCGCATGCTGGCCGCCGCCCTCGGCCCCGTGGGACCCGGCCGCCCCGCCGCGACCGTACTCGACGTGGGCTGCGGCGACGGCTCCGCCGGAGCGACCGCCGCCCGCGTCCTGGGCGGGCACCGCATCGTGGGCATCGACTGGTCGCAGGACGCCCTGCGCCGCGCGGCCCCGCGCCTGAGCCAGGTCGTCCGCGGCGAACTGACCGGCAACGGGCTGCCGTTCGCCTCCGCCAGCGCCGACGCCGTGCTGTTCAGCGAGGTCATCGAGCACCTCGTCGACCCCGACAGCGCCCTCGACGAACTCCACCGGGTGCTCAAGCCCGGCGGGCACCTCATGCTCTCCACCCCCAACCTCGCCGCCTGGTACAACCGTGCCCTGCTGCTCGCCGGGGTCCAGCCGGTGTTCTCCGAGGTGAGCCTGCGCGGCATCCACGGCAGACCGGGGAGCGAGGTCGTGGGCCACCTGCGGCTGTACACGGCACGCGCGCTGCGCGAGTTCGTCGCCGCGTCCGGGTTCGAGGTCGTCGCCCTCGCCGGCGCGCCCTTCCACGGCGTACCGCGCCCGCTCCGCCCGCTGGACCGCCTGGCCTGCGCCCTGCCCTCCCTCTCCTCCATCCTCCTCGTCCACGCGAGGAAGGCGTAGCCCGTGGTGTGGGGTTGGGGTGTGGCCGCCGCACTGGTCGCGAACGTCCTGTACAGCACCGGCTTCGTCCTGGAGAAGCGCGCCCTGGCCGGCATGCCGCCCCTGCGCATCACCGAGCCCGGCCGGGCGCTCCTCCTGCTCGCCGGCCGGCCCCTGTGGATCTGCGGGGCCGCGGCCCTGGGCCTCGGTTTTGCGGCCCAGCTGGCCGTTTACCGCACCCTGCCCATGGCAGCCGCCCAGGGGCTGTTCCTCTCCGGGCTGGTCCTGCTGCTGGTGCTCTCCTCCGTCTTCCTCGGCGAGCGCCCCTCAGGCCGCGAACGGCGCGCGGTGGCCGTCATCCTGCTGGCCCTGGTGATGGTGGTCTCCTCCCTCTACGGAACCACAGAGAACATCAGCCGCACGGCACCCACCGGCATCCTGCTGGCCCTGTGCATACCGAGCCTGGCCGCCGGCCTCGCCCTCTACGCGGCCGCCGAACAGCGCGCCCGCCGCCGCCACCGCCAGCCCAGCAGCGGAGTCGCCTACGCCGCCGCCGTCGGGCTGATCTACGGAGTCAGCTCCCTCGCCATCAAAGGCGTCTCGGGCCGCCTGGACACCGGAGACCTCCTGGGCTCCGCCCCCGCCCTGCTCGCCACCCCGTACCCCTACCTCCTGCTCCTGACGGGGGTCAGCGGACTCGTCCTGTCACAGACCGCCCTGCAACGCTGCAGAGCGTCGCTCATCGTCCCGGTCTGTTCGACAGTCGCCTGCATCTACGCCGTGGTGACCGGCACCATCGCCTTCGACGAGCCCCTCCCCGACGACCCCCTGCGACTGCTCCTGCGCCTCGGCGGCACCGCCCTGGCCCTGACGGTCCTCCTCACCCTCCCGCGACACGAAGCAGACCACACCTCTCCCGAAGGAACCCGGCCATGAACCCCGACAACCCGCTGCTGAAGATCCTCGCCTGTCCGCTCGACAAGGGCCCGCTGATCCTCGACGAGACGGGAAGCGCCCTCTACAACCCGCGCCTGCGCCGCAGCTACCCGATCGTCGACGGCATCCCGCAGCTGCTCCCCTCCTCCGGCATACCCGCCCTCGCGGAGGAACCCGCCGTGGGGGACGAACACGACGCATGAGCTCCGGGGTCGCCCGTGGAACGCGGTCCCTCAGGCCGTTCCGGGCGCAGCCTCACGAGGGGGAGCCTCGTTCTGGAGTGTGCGCAGCAGTTCGAAGGCAGGGGCGTCGACGGGGCGCTGCGTGTTGCTCAGGACGATCGCGGCCGCGCCGGTCTCGGGGTCGAATCCCACGAAGGAGGAGAAGCCCCCGGTGCCTCCGTTGTGCCAGATCTGCAGGTGGGCGCCCTGTCCGGGGTGGAGGCGGTGGGCCGTCCAGCCGAGGTGCATCCAGGCGAAGCGGCTCTGGCGGTGCTCGACCTCGCGGCTGAGCCGGATCGCCTGCGCGAGTTCGGCGGGGCCTGCGCCGTCCAGTTGGGCCCGTACGTACGTTGCCAGGTCGGTCGCGGTCGACCACAGGCCACCCGCTCCGGCGAGGTCGGCCAGGTTCCACGGCGGGGTGGGCCGGTGCCTGCCGTCGTGTCCACGGGCGAGCCGGCCGGGCCGCTCGGTGGGCGCTGCCACCAGGGTGTCGGACATGCCGAGCGGGGCGCACACCTGAGTGGTGATCAGCTGTTCGTAGGTGGTGCCGGCGCGGCGGGCGAGGGCCAGTCCGAGGAGTCCGGCGCCGAGGTTGGAGTAGTGGACCCGCCGGCCCGGGGGAGCGCCGAGTCGGGTGCGGGCCAGCCCGGACAGCAGCACGTCGGCGGTGCAGTCGGCGTAGGGATCCGGGGTGCGGGGGTGCAGCAGGGACCGGAGCAGCATGCCCTTGGGCAGCCGTGGCAGACCGGAGGTGTGGGTGGCCAGGTGCTTCAGGGTGATCTCCTGCCCGCCCCGCGACGGTACGGCCGTGCCGTCGGGGAGGGGACGGGCCAGCGGCTCGTCGAGGTCGACCGTCCCGGCGACCGCCATCCGCGCGAGGGCCAGCGCGGTGAACGTCTTGGTCACCGAGCCGATCTCGAACAGCGTGTCCGCCCCCGGTGTCCCGCCGCCGGTCCCGCCGGTGGTGCCCGCTCCCGCGAACCCCACGTGCCCGTCCGCGACGGCGGCGACCACGACGCCGACGTGCCGCTGCGCGAGCCGGTCCGCGGTCTTCTGGGCGAGAGCGCCGAGTTCCCGAGCCTTGTCCATGCCTGAATCATGCGGGCGTGCGATCACCCGCTGACAGCGCCCGGATGATGATTCCCGGCCGCCACCGTGCGACTTGAGAAGGACCGCGGCCGATACGAAAGAGGCTAGCGACCCGAGTCGCAGCGGTCGGATCCGGACCGAGACGGCGCCCACGCCCGCCGGCCCGCCGAAAGCGGGCACGGGATCGGCGAGGTGCCCGTCGCTGCCTGCGGGCAGGGTGCGAACTGAGGCCAGGCTCGCGCCGGCAGGCAATGCTGCCGCGACTCGTGCCCGCGATCACGGACACCGATCCGTCGGGCCACAGGTGGCTGCTCAGAGCAGTCAGCCAAGATCGAGTGTCTTGAAATCGCCCCCTCTTTCCTCCTTCGTCTTGATAAAGTGCGTGTAGGTGGCTTGACCAACCACCTTGTTGTGGCGGGGTGTCACCGGTGGCAACTCGTCGCACGCACAGTTATTCAGTGGGTTCCGGGGAACCCACCACAGGGGGAGTCGTCACTCTGCTGCGCGTTCCCGCGCCCGTCTTCCGCGACCTCGCGTCACGCGGGCGGGCCGGTTCGCCGTGCGCCGGATCTCTCTCTGGAACATCACTACGGGGGATCCACACCATCGTGCGAAGAGGAAATCAGACAACGGCCGACCGTCGCGCCGTCCGTCGTGCCGCCGTCGGAACCACCGCCACGGCCGCCGTCCTCGCGGTGAGCGCCGAGACCGCGGCGTTCGCCGTGCCGGCACCTCCGCACAAGGAGGCGCGCGCGGTGGGCCTCGGCACCACCGAGCCCCAGCGCGTCGACGCCGCCGCCGTGGTGCGACTGGACCCGACGGCGGACGCGATGCTGCTGAGCGACCACGAGGACGGGAGATACGTCGAGTGGCGCGACCTTCTCCACGCCTACCCGGCCTGGGAGATCACGCCTCCCCTCGCACCGTGACGGGCGCGCGGACCGCCCAGCCCACCGGACCCTGACCCTTCTGCTCGAGGCCGCGATCACGGCCGAGGGGGCGCTGCGCGGCGCATCCGGCGCCGCAGCGGCCCACGCCGGGGCGGAACGCGCCTGGCCGGCCGTGGCCGGACACGCCCGAGAGTCGGACGCGGCCTGGCAGCCGCAGCGGCTGCCGCCTTCTGGCAGGAGATCCTGCGCCAGGCACAGCACGGCGAGACGCGCTCCAGGAGCTGACCGCGCCTCAGGGGTCATCGCCGAAGGGCCCGTCGGCCGGACTCTCCGTCCTTCCGGGCCCTGACAGCAGCGGGTGACGACAGCCGGTTCCCACCCCGAGAGGGGCGGGCGCCCGGCGTCTTGGCCCGCTCTTTCCTCCACCCGTTTCAATCGACATGTCATTTTTCAGGGGGACTTATCAATGAATGAGATATTCCGGCCAGGGGCCGGAAGGCGGCGGCCCGGCCGCGTGCGTACCGCCGCCAGGGCGGTGTCCACGGCGATGGCCGTGGCGCTGCTCACGGGCCTGATAGGACAGGCCTCCGCCACTGCTGCCGAGCGGCCCGACGCCGCGGTCCTCGACTCGCGGGCCCTGGAGCTCGTCCAGCGCGGGAACGCCGCGATCGCCCGGGCCCGGGCCGCTGCCGCCGTCCCGCCCGCGCCCGCCCGGTCCGAACTGGACCGGATCAGCGATGAGCGCGACCGGCAACTCGTGCAGGACTACGCGGAGTTCGACGAGGAAGAGGAGGTGCGCGAGGCCGCCCGCAAGGCCCTGGAGAGCACCGACCCGAACGCCGTCCGGGAGTTCCTGGAGCGTGGCGAGGCCGAGGCGCGCCAGCGGGCGAAGGACAAGCGGAACGCCGCCGACGTCGAGAACCGGCGCACCGTCGAGGCCCTGCGGGGCACCGGCGGCCCGCACTTCAACGCCGAGGTCGAGCGCGTTCTCGTCGGCACCGCGCAGGACCGCGCGGACTTCCTGGCCTTCGGTGCGGACATCGCCCGGCAGCGCGACAAGGCCGCCGAGCAGAACGAGCAGCAGCGCGCGGCCGAGAACCGCAAGCGCGTGGAGATGCTCGCGGCGATGGGCGGGCCGGAGGTGAAGCGCGCCGCTCAGGCGGCGCTGGCCACCGGCGACGACAAGGCGATCGCCGAGTTCCTGGCGAAGGGCTACCTGGTCGCCGCACAGCAGGACGCCGACGACCGGGCCGCGCACGAGAAGGCGCAGAAGGAGGCCGCGGAGGCGGCGGACCGGCTGCGCAAGCTCGCGGAGAACTCCGCCCGCGCGGCCGAGGCCCGTACCAAGCTGATCGCCGCGCACGGGGACGCGGTCCGCGCCCTCAAGAACGCCTCCAACGCCATGAGCCTCGCGGCCGCCGCCTCGCGCGACGCCGACCGGCTGCTGGCGGCGGACCGGGCGGGCAAGCGCCTGTCGGACTACTCCCAGGTGAAGAAGACCGTCGCCCTCCAGGTCGGCTTCGCCGAGACCGCGGCCAAGCAGGCCCAGGTGGCGGCGGGGCAGGCGAAGGTGCAGGCCGACGTCCTCGTCGAGACCGGCCTGACCCACGGGGTCCAGTGGGCCGAGGTCGCCGCCGGCATCGCCGCGGCCTCCGACGCCGCGGCCCGCGCCGCGGAGACCGCCAAGCACGCGGTCGACGCCACCGCCGCCGACGCGGCCGGCCTCAACGCGGCGAACCGCGCCGAGCTGCACGAGAAGCAGGCCAAGGCCTGGCGTGCGAATGCCGCCGAGCACGCCAAGGCCGCCGCCGAACTCGCCCGCCAGGCCGACAAGCAGGCCAAGATCGCGGCTGACGCAGCGGCCAAGGCCCGGCAGGCCCGCATCGAGGCCGAGCAGGCCGAGAAGGCGGCCTGGGAGCACGCGAAGAAGACCCGCGACGCCCGTATCGAGGCCGAGCGGCAGGCGAAGATCGCCGCGGAGCAGCGAGCGATCGCCGAGCGCGAGCGCGCCCTGGCAGCCGCCGCCCGCGCACGCGCCGAACGCGAGAAGGAGATCGCCGCCTCGGCGCGCGCCCGCGCCGACGCGGAGGCCCGTACCGCATCCGCCATGCGGGCCGAGGCGCAGGCCGCCGCGGCCACCGCGTCCGAGATGCGCGCCCGCGCCGCCACCCAGGAAGGCAACGCCTCCCGCGCGGCGAGCAACGCCCGTGGCGAGGAGACCAAGGCCCGCAACGCCCGCAATGCCGCTTTCGAGGCGGAGCGGCAGCACAAGGCCGACGAGGCCCGCGCCAAGGCCACCGAGGCGCTCGCCGCCGCGGTCAGGGGCACCTCCGAGGAAGGGTTGGCCCGCCAGGCCGCCAACCAGGCTCGCTCGGACGCGAACGCCTCCGGCGCGGCAGCCGGGGCCTCCCGCAGTGCCGCCGACGCCTCCTCCGGCGCGGCGCAGCGTTCGCGCGCCGCGGCCATCGAGGCCTCCGGCGCCGCCGCCCGCGCGCGGGCGGCGGCCAACGAGGCGACGGCACACGCCGCCCGCGCCAACGCCGCCGCCAACAAGGCGGAGGCCGCGGCCCACGCGGCCAACGCCGCGGCGAACAAGGCCGAGCGCGAGGCCGCGCTGACGCGCGCTGCCGCCCACCGCGCCCTCACCAAGGCCGCCGAGGCCACCGCCCAGGAAGGCCGGGCCGGCATCGCCGCCCACGAGGCCTCCCGCCTCGCCGGTCTCGCCGCCGTCCACGCCAACCTGGCCTTCCAGGCCGCCGGCCGTACTCGCGACGAGGCCGACGGCGCCGTCCGCGAGTCGGCCATGGCGCAGCTCCAGGCCGTCGCGGCGGTCCAGGCCGCCTCCGCGGCCCGCTCGACCGCGGCCGGCATCGCCGACCCGGCGAACAACGCCATCGCGCTGGTCGCGCCGTTCGCCGGTACGGACGTCGACGCGGACTTCGCGCTCGCGGTGGCCAACGCCGCCATCAAGACGGGCCAGGAGCAGGTCGCCTCGGCGCAGGCCAAGGCGGCAGAGGCCCTGAAGGCGGCGGAAGCCGCCGAGGCGGCCGCGAAGAGCGCCAACGCCCAGGTGGCCCCGGCCTTCAAGGAGGCCGCGGCAGCGGCCCGCTCCTCGGCCGCCGCCGCACGCTCCTCGGCCGCCGCCATGAACTCGGCCGCCCAGGCGGCACAGGACGGCGCCAAGGCCCGTGCGGCCGCCGGGCGCGCCCTGCAGGCGGACGCCCAGGCCCAGGCCGATGCCAAGCAGGCCCGCCAGGCCGCGAACGCCGCGTTCGCGGACGCGGTGGCAGCCCGCAACGCCGCCACCGCGGCCGAGGGCGAGGCGCAGCGCGCCCGTGGCGCGGCCGCCGAGGCGGAGAACCACGCCGCGGCCGCGAACGCCTCGGCTTCCCACGCGGAGCGGGAGGCGAGCACGGCCCAGGCCGCCGCCGCCCAGGCGGAGAGGGACGCCGCCGACGCGGCCAAGCTCGCCGACTCGGCCGAGCAGCACGCCAAGTCCGCGGAGGCCGCGGCTGCCAACGCCCGGCAGTACGCCGGCGAGGCCGACGCCGCCGCCAAGCGGGCGGAGGAGTACCAGCGGGAGCAGCAGCGCAAGGAGCGCGAGGAGGCCGGAAAGCCCCGGCAGGGCGACCCCGCCGTCGACGAGCAGGTGAAGAAGGCCCTCGCGGAGGCCGGCCTGTCGCCCGAGCAGTTCAAGGAGATGCAGGACCTCGCCGAGAAGGACCTGATCGACTACCTGCTGGAGAACGGCGGGGAGATCCTCGTCGAGCTCTTCCTGGAGGACATCAAGGCCTGCATCGACGACCCGGACATCGGCACCTGCCTGTGGGCCATCGTCCAGAACCTCGGCCCGGTCAAGGCACTCAAGATCGCCAGCAAGATCCCGAAGATCGCGAAGGCCATCGCCGGCATCAACTCCTTCCTCGACAAGGTCGCGGACGCGCGCAAGAACCTCAAGAAGTACGAGCAGGCGCTGGACCGCATCAAGTCGGCCGCCACCTGCCTGGCGGGCGGCTCGGGAGGCAAGAAGTCGAGCGCCCAGCGCGCCTCCGCGGTGTCGTTCGCCGCGCCGGCCGTCTGGACCGGCTCCGCCCGGACCGCCAAGGTCCACCAGTGGAAGCCGGCTCGGGCCGCCTCCGGCCTGTCCGTCAACGACCGGCGTACGTACGCCGTGCCGGCCGGCGTCATGGCGGTTCCGGCCGCCGACCCCAAGACGGAGGGCTGCCTCCTCAACGACGGCGACCAACTGGTGCTGGGCGTCAACGGACCCGACAGCGGCGACGTCCTGGCCAAGGCGCTCAAGGAGCAGACCGGCAAGGACTACTTCACGCTGAACGGCGGTGTGTGGGGCCACACGAGCACGGCAGACAAGAACAAGCAGCTGTGGATGGTCGCGGTCGAAGAGGCAGCGAAGAAGTCGAGCGTCAAGCTCACCTTCTCGCTGGACAACCTGACGAAGGCCGACGGATCGGCGTTCGAGACGGCCGAGGAGGCCCTCCGGTACACCGTGGCGCGGGGCAGGACCTACAACAAGCCGGAGGTGGTCCGGCAGCCGGGGAACCAGACCGCCTGGGAGCTGGCGACCGTCGTCAAGGCCTCCGTACTGGACGAGGTACGCGACCTGAAGGACATCGACTGGTACTGGAACGGAAAGAAGCTGGAGACCCCTCCGGCCTTTGACTGGAGGGAGACCTTCAGCATCGAGAAGTAGACGCGACACCCCCTGCCGGGGCAGCCTGACCGGGCTGCCCCGGCAGTCGGCACCACCCTCCCCACCGGACGACCACGGAAGAACCATGCACCCCGAGCCCGCCGCCCCTCACGCCGCACTGGACCCCCGTACCTACCCGGAACTCGCGCCGGACGCCGGCGACCCCCTCGCCGGCCTCGGCCGCATCGCCGCCGCCCAGGGCGTCACCCTCGCCCCGACCCGGCCCTGGGGCAACTGGGACGCCTCGCAGGACCCGCTCTCCGTCGCCGTGGAGAGCGACCGCGGAGTCTGCGTCGTCGAGTTCGAACGCCACCGGTACGCCGTCAGGGTCCGCTTCACCAAGCCCTGGATCGGCAACGCCGCCACGGTCGACGCCCCCACGCTCCAGGACACCGTCGCCCTGCTGGACGCCTGGCACCGGCAGCTGCCGCTCGACGAGATGGGCAGCCGGTGGCCCTTCCTCACCATCGCGCCCTTCGCCCTCGCACTCGAACAGGGCCGCGCCCTCTCCTACCGCTGGCAGGAAGCCCGCTCACTGCCCGAGCACACGATCGACAAGGACCTCGTCGAGGCGGCCTACGCGTCCCCCCGCCTGCGCGCCCTCTACCCGATCGTCTCCCACGCCTCCCTCGCCTTCAGTGACACCCCCCTCCCGCCCCACCCCCACCACTTCCCCCGGGCCACACCGGACGGCCGGCACGGATGGCTCGTCGGCAGCCGGCAGGAACCCGCCTCCGCGCACCTGCTCGCGACCACCGTCGAAGAGGCCGTCGACGCCCTCGTCCGGCTGCTGCCGGGCACGGGAGACGGGCGCAGTTCCTCCGAAGAGGCCTGCTGAGCCCGGCGTTCGACCTCGCCGGATCACCCGACCTGCCGCCCCCGGCTTCTTCGCGGGACGGCAGGGCACCCCCGGCGGACGTGCTCGCGCTGGGTGTGCAGCGCGTCGGCGGTGACGACGATCACGCGACTCCGCAACGGACCCGCGCCGGGACCTGCCATGCTGAGCGGGTTCGAGTCGATCCTCACACCTTGGAGGTTCTGGTGCGTGCAGGCGTCGTTGTCGCCCCGCAACCCGGTGTGGAGGACCTCGCCGTGCGGGCCGAGGAGTTGGGCTTGCACAGCTTCTGGGTCAACGACACCCCCATGGTCCACGGCGACCCCTTCGTGGCTTTGGGCCTGTGTGCGAAGGCCACCAGCCGCATCAGGCTCGGCATCGGCGTGACCTCACCGGCGTTGCGCTCGGCCCCGGCCACCGCGAGCGGGCTCGCCAGCCTCAACGCCCTGGCACCGGGCCGGATCATCTGCGGAGTCGGCACCGGAAACACCGCCCGGCGCACCCTGGGGATGCGGCCGACCACGGCGGCCAGGCTGGAGGACTTCACCGTCGCACTGCAGGACCTGTGCGCCGGACGGTCGACCGAGTACCGCGAAGGTGACCGGGTCCGGGAGATCCGGTTCCTGCACGCCGGGGCGCACGTGAACACCGACGACCCGATCGAGTTCGTCGTGGCCGCGCTCCTCGGACCGAAGGCCGCCGCCGTCGCCGGCCGCCGCGGCACCGGCCTCATCTCCTTCGGCCTGCTGGACCCCACCGCCTGGCACGCGCTGCACGACACCCGCCGCCACGCCGCCCAGGGCACAACCCGCGCCCCCGACTCCCACACGGACTCCCGGGCGGACTCCTACGTGGTCACCTCGCTCCACCTGCTCGACGAGGGCGAGGACCCCCACGGCGACGCGGCCCGGGACGCGACGGGCCACCTCGTCCTGTCGCTGCTGGCCTTCGTCGCCGACACAGCCGCCGGCGCACCCGCCTTCGCCGAGCAGCTCCGCCCCGAGGAACGCGAGGCGGTGCGGCGGCTCCTCGACCGGCGCGGCACTACGGCCACCGCGCCGGACCGGCACACCAAGCTCTACCCCAACTACCTCGGACGCATCTCACCGCAGGACCGGGACCTGGTTCTGCCCTCGCTGATGAACGCCCTGGCCCTGGTCGGCACCCGCGACGAGCTCCTCGCCCGTATCACCACCCTGGAACAGGCCGGCGTCGACGAACTCCTCGTCCAGCCGGTGATCGACCCGCCCACCGAGATGGCCCTGCTCGCGAAACTCCTCACCTGACGTGACCCGCGTGCCGCACGTCGTTGACCTGCACCCCCACAAGAACACCAGGGTCATTCCCTCGCCCTGGATCCTGCGAGTGTCGCTGTCGGTCCGGGTCCTGGGGGTAGTTGGCTGCGTACCACCCGGCGTCGATGTCGGGGTTGCGCAGGGCGGCCCAGAGGCGGTCATCGGGTACCGGGGGTACCGGTGGGTTGCCGAGGTCGGCGAGCAGGTCGGCGCGCCAGGTGATGCTCAGGTGGCTGCGTGTGCTCGCGACGGCGGACGCTGACTCGTACGGCGAGCCCCATACGGCTTCTGCCATCCTCTCCGCGGCCCATCTGCGGTGGTCGTCCCGGTGGGCGTTCGCCTGGACGATCACTTTGCGCAGCCGCAAGGCCAACGGCGCGCCCTGGTCCCGCTCCGGAGCGGCCCCGCCCTGGTCCAGGGTGTCCAGGGCACCTTTGACCTCGGCGTACTTGGCCAGCCCCGTCTCGACGACCAGTCTGCGCATCTGCTTTCGTGCCGCCTCGGCCACGCGCTCGCGGGGCACCGACAACGGCGCCACGGGGAAGCGGTCCGAGTTCTGGTGGGTGGTGCGCAGCGATCATGCCGGGACCAACCTTCAGCAGTCGGCCCGAGGAGTGCTGCGGCAGGTGGCCCAAGCCTGCGCAAGGAGCGCTGGATGGTCTTCACCGAAGGCGGAGACGGCTGCGTGCACCGCGTCGATGGCGGCTTCGAGCGGGTCGGGGTGTGCGGCAGCGAGCAGCGCGGGCAGGGCCATGTGCGGCTGGGAGCAGCGCAGGGGCGGTGGCGGCGGCGCGGCCTGTTCCGGGGAGTGCAGTGCTGCGTACGCCGCGGCCGGGCCGACGAACCACAGTGTTGCCTCTTCGGGCTCCACGGGCCCCGGCGAGGGTGCGTTCTCGTCGTCGGCGGGCAGGTCGAGGGGCGGGCGTTCCGGGGGAAGGGCTTCGCCGACGTCCCGATCCGGGACACGCGGGTCGGATGCGAGGTGCCGGAAGGCGTGTTCCTCATCGTCCAGGGGCGGTGGCAGCGGGCGTCCGTCGGTGAGGGCGGCGAGTCCTGCGGCGATCCAGTCGAGCCCGTGGAGGCCGGCTGCTTCGCAGGCGCGGTGGGCGGCCATGACGGCCACGGCGCGCTGGACGTCCGGTCCGGCGGCGTCGAGGGCGTGGACGAGTGCCGGATCGAACGCGAGCAGACCGCTCACGTTGCCGCGAACCCGACGCAGGGCCGGGCTCGGCAACTGCCCGCCCCACGTCCACCGTTCGTAGGCCAGGGCCCGTTCCCGCTCGGCTTCCTCCCGGGCCGGCCGGGCGAGGCGTTCGGCTTCCGCGCGCTCGGCCGGGGCGGGCGGCGGCGGGAGCCGGGCGGCCCAGGCGTGCCAGTACGCGGCGATCTCCGACGTGTGCCGCAGCAGGCGGTCGGGCGCGGCCGGGGCCGGCCAGAACTGCAGAAGGTACGAGTCGAGCAGGGGCTCGTCGTCCAGACGCGTGTCCACCCGACGGGCCGCATCCATGCCCCTGGCGCAGTAGCGCACGCGGTAGTCGCTCACCTCCAGGTTCAGCTCCCGCGACTCGCCCGCCCACTCGAAGAGGCCGCTGCTTTCCGACAGAGGGCGGAAGGACACTTCGACGACGTCCTCCCACGGTGGGTCGAGATGCGGGGCCCGGTCGTGGACCTCGACGGTGAAGGCGACGCTGCCCGTGTGGAGGCCGGTCATCAGCACGAGCGTGCCCGGTACGGCTGCGCCGCACAGGCCCGTGCTCTGCCCGGCGAACGCCCCCTTAAAGGCGGCCCCTGGGTGATACGGGTCGCTCTCGACGCAGATCTGGCCGTAGTGGACGTCCACCTCGCCCGCCACCGGCGTCCGTAAGACTGCCACCATTCCCCCTCGCCCCTGGCCCGGCCGTCCCGGACCGCTCACACCAGCACGCTAGCGACCGACACTGACACTGCCCCAGCTCAACGCGGGAGTCGGGTCACGGTGCCGGAGCCCGCGGCACGACAGGCGTCGCGTGCCCGGGGCTGCGGGCGTCCATCGCGACGCGGGCGGCGGACGCCTCCGCGGAGGCGTGGCGAGACGCGTACGCGTACGCCGAGATCCGTGCGGCCGACCACGGAGCGGTCGTCGGCAGCCCCGGCGCATCCGGTCGCGCCGTAGTCCGCCGGCCTCGCGACTCCATGCGTACGGGCGGGCCCCTCGGGCTAGGCTTCGCTCAGCACGAGGGCAGGGGACGGAGCACATGACGGCAGAGCCGGAAGAGCGCTGGGGGTCGACCCTCGATTCGGTCGTGGTGTACGCGGAAGGCGCGCTCTGCCACCGGCTGGCCCGCGGCACCGTGCCGCCGAACGGCCGGGTGCGGGTGACCGGGCTGCCCCGCTCGGTGGACCCGGACTCGCTGCGGGCCCGGGTCCTGGGCGCCCCCGGGATCCGCGTCACCGAGGCCCGCGTGGAGGTCGGGGCCGAGCCCCTCGGTCCGGGCGCCGTTACCGACACACCCGACGCGTTGCGCCGTGAGGTGGAGCGGCTGCGCGGCGAGCACGCGGCCGCGCAACGACGCCGGGACCGGCAGATCGGCCTGATCGAAGAGATCAGGAACCTGCGCCCCGTCCCGCCGGACCGCAACCCCGAGGACCCGCACCGCCGTACTCCGGTCGACGCGTGGCTGAAGCTGGCCGACTTCGTCGACGACCGGCTGACGGCGCTGCACTCCCGCCTCGTCGAGCTGGACCGGGATCTGCAACGCTCCGAGCACGAGCTCACGGCCGCCGCGGACCGGTTCGCCCGCGCCTCCACCGACACACCGTCAGCGCACGTGGACACCACGGTCTCCGCGGTCCTCGTTCTCGACGGAACCGGTGACCTCGAGACGGAAGACCTCGAGGTGGAGGTGGAGCTGGAGTACGGCGTGCCGGGCGCCGTGTGGGTGCCGTCCTACCGCCTCGCCCACCGCCAGGGCGACAGCCACGGCCGACTGACGCTGCGGGCCTCGCTCGCCCAGCGCACCGGCGAGGACTGGACCGGCGTGCGGATCGCCCTGGCCACCGCCGACCTGCGGCGCAGGACCGACCTGCCGAGGCTCCGCTCGATCCGCGTCGGCCGCCGGCAGCCCGCCCCCGCGCCCTGCGGATGGCGCGAGCCGCCGGCGGGCCTCGCCGACCTGTTCGCCGGGTACGACGCCGCCGGCCCGGGACCGTCTCCTGCCCCGGCCGTCCCACTTGCTGCCGTCCCACCGGCGGTTTTCGCGGCCCGGCGCCCGCCCGTGGCACCCCCGGTCACTTCGGCCGGATCCGTTCCGCCACAACCGCCCGCTCCGGCCCCCGCACGCGTACGAGCCCCGGCCCCGGTCACGCAGGCATACGGCGCCCCGCCGCCGCTCGCTGCGCCAGGTGGCCCGAGCGGCCCCTCCCCGGAGGGCTTCGCCGGCGGGTCCTTCGCAGCCGCCCGCGCAGCCGCACCGGCCGCACCGGGCGCAGCCGCGCCGTCACCCCCACCCCCGCCGCTTCCGGCCGCAGGCCCGCCGCAGCCGACCGGCGCCGAGCTCGACTACGCATCCCTCGTCCTGTGCGGCCCCGGAGAACAGGGCGGCCGCAGGGGCCGGTTGTTCCCCGGCATGCCCTTCGACGCGGCGACGGCCGAGCAACGGCGCCTCGCCGGATCCGTGGCTGCTCTGCCGCTGCCCGGACACGCCGTGCGGCCCCGCGAGTCGGCTGGTTCCTTCGACCACCGCTTCGATGCCACGGCCCGCGCGGACATCCCGTCCGACGGGACCTGGCACACCGTCACCATCTCCGAGATCCCCGTCGGTCTCCACGCCGAGTACCTCTGCGTGCCGTCCGTGGAGCAGACCGTGTACGCGACGCTGGTGCTCACCAACGCCACCGACCGGCCCCTGCTGGCAGGCCCGGTCGAGGTCACCGTCGACGACGAGTTCCTGCTGACCGCCGCGCTGCCCACGCTCGCCCCGGGCGCTGTCCGCCGCGTCGGGCTCGGGCCGGCCGAGGGGATCCGCGTCACCCGCCGTGTCCACGTCCAGGAGTCGACCGCCGGCCTGCGCAACAACACCACCGTGCTCGCCCACCGCGTGCACGTGGAGCTGGCCAACCGGCTGGCGAGGCCCGTCACCGTCGAGGTCCGCGAGCGGGTGCCCGTCACGACCGAACCGGAAGTCCGGATCGAGGAGCGGTCCGACTGGACGGCTCCCGAGAAGGACGCGGGGCCGGAGGAGTACGCCCCGGGTACCCGCTTCTGGCGGGTGGATCTGCCCGCCGGCGGCAGCACCGCCCTCGACGGCGGCTACGAGATCCGCATCCCGTCCGGCAAGGCCCTGGCCGGCGGCAACCGCAGGAGCTGACCCAACCGTGTCCCCCACCCCGAAGCCGATCGCCCTCCCCGTCACGGCCGTCACCTGCCTGGAAGACCGCGCCCAGGTCGAGCGCTCCGCCGTGCTCGACCTGACGGCGGGCGTCCAGCGGCTGCGTCTGGGACCGGTCAGCGCGCTGGCCGTCGACCGGACCCTCCACGCCGAGCTGACCGCCGACCATCCGGCCACCCTGCTCGACGTGCGGATCGTCCGCAGCTGGACGCCGCGCGGCCCGGTGCCCTCCGGCGACGACTCCGTCCTGCGTCACCGCGTGCACACCCTCGAAACGGAGCGGCTCGCCCTCGGGCGGCAGCGCGATCGGCTGACCGCCCGCCTCGACCTGCTCGGCCGCCTCGCGGCGGATCTGCTGCGCGAGATCGGTGAAGGCGTCGGCCACGGAGAGACCGAAGGGGCCCGCTGGGCGGTCGAGCTGGACCGGGTGGACGGCGAGCGCGGTGCGTCCGGAGAACGGCTCCACACCGTCGAAGCTCAACTGGCCGCCCTCGAAGCCGAACTCGGCGCCACCCGGCAGGCATTGGACCTCACCGAGGCGCAGCCCGCCGAGCTGGTCGGCCACATCGAGCTGACGGTCGACGCTGCGGCCGCAGGCCCGGCCGAGCTGCGCCTGAGCCACCTCACCCCGTGTGCGCTGTGGCGGCCCGCCTACCGGGCCGTGCTCGACGGGGACTCCCTGACGGTGGAGACCGAGGCGATGGTCTGGCAGCGCACCGGCGAGGACTGGTCGGACGTACGGCTGACCCTGTCGACGGCCCGGTCGGCACTGGCCACCGAACCACCGCGGCTGACCGAGGACCGGCTGACGCTCAAGGACCGCTCCGTCGCGGAGCGCCGCACCATCGACGTCGAGCTGCGCGAGGAGGAGACCGGGCACCTCGGCCCGGCCTCCGTAGTGGGTCTGCCTGGGCTGGACGACGGCGGCGAGCCCCGGGTACTGCGCTCGCCCGCCCCCGTCTCCGTGCCCGGCGACGGCCGTGCGCACCGCGTGCCGGTCTCCGCCTTCACCACCGCCGCGAGCAGCGAGTACGCCTGCGCGCCCGAGCTGTCCCCGCTGGTCACCCAGGTGGTGCGGTTCGACAACCGCTCGGGCCACGCCCTGCTCGCCGGGCCCGTGGACCTGGTCCGCGGCAGCGGATTCAGCGGCCGCGGCACGCTGGACTTCACCGCCCCCGGCGCCGTCGGTGAGCTCGCCTTCGGCAGCAGCGACGACTGGCGGGTGGTCCGCGACACGGAGGAGTCCCGAGACACGGCCGGACTCGCCCAGCGGACCGTGATCACCCGGACGGTCCGGCTGCACGTCTCCCGCTTTTCCGCCCCGGCGGAAGACGGAGAACAACTCGTCGTCCTCCGCGAGCGGATCCCGGTCGCCGAGGTCGCCGCGGTGGAGGTACGCCTGCACGCCGACGCCTGCTCCCCGGCCCCCGATGCGCTCGACGCCGACGGCATCGCCCGCTGGGACATCGCCGTTCCGCCCGGCGGCCGCCGCACGGTCACCCTGGTCTACGAGCTGTCGGCGAAAGCCAGGGTCGCCGGCCTCTGAGCATCCAGCGGCC
Source organism: Streptomyces sp. NPDC037401 (assembly GCF_055602345.1). NCBI lineage: Bacteria > Bacillati > Actinomycetota > Actinomycetes > Kitasatosporales > Streptomycetaceae > Streptomyces > Streptomyces sp. NPDC037401. The sequence continues at coordinate 95,779 of NZ_JBVJWO010000006.1, read as the reverse complement.
CCGCCACACGAGCCCGCCGGGCACGGGGTTGGCCTGCCCTTGGAGGAGGGCGACCGAACTCGCCCGGTGCGACAGCGATACGTGCGGTAGGCCCGTACGCGCCCGGGGTCACCGGGCCCGTACGGGACGCAGCCGGGGTGTACGGCATATGGCGGATGGGGCTTGTGGCACGGGCGCGCTGTCAGCACGCTTGCTGCATGGTCACACCCGCTGCCGGTCCGGTGGTACAGCCTGCTCCAACCGCCCGGACGGCCCGGCCGGCCGAGGCGCGCCGGGCTTTGGTGGCGGGATCCGTCGGCAATTTCATCGAGTGGTACGAGTTCGGCATCTACGGCTGCTTCGCCACCGTCATCGCCGGGCACTTCTTCACCCCCGAGGGTGGCAGCGCGGTGGAGGGGCTGGTCAGGACGTACGCGTCGTTCGCGCTCGCCTTCTTCTTCCGGCCCGTCGGGGCGGCGGTGTTCGGGCGCCTCGGTGACCGGATCGGCCGCCGGCCCACGCTCATCCTGGTCATCTGCCTGATGACCGGCGCCACGGCGCTGATCGGCGCACTGCCGACGCACGCCTCGATCGGAGCGGCGGCGCCGTGGCTGCTGACGTTGCTGCGGATCCTGCAAGGGCTTTCGGCGGGCGGGGAGTTCGGCGGTGCGGTGTCGCTGATGACGGAGTTCGCGCCGCCCGGGAGCCGGGGCCGGTACGGGGCCTGGCAGTCGTTCACGGTTGCGCTGGGGCTGCTCGCGGGCGCCGGCGCGGCGGCGGTACTGGCGACCGTGCTGACCGCGTCGCAACTGCACGGCTGGGGCTGGCGGGTGCCCTTCCTGCTGGCGCTGCCGATGGGGCTCGCTGCCCTGTGGCTGAGGTTGCGGCTGGACGAGTCGCCCGCCGTGGTCGCGGCGGCCGATGGGGACGGATCTGCCGGCGGGGACGGGTCGGCCGGAGCCACGGCGAGCGGAGGCGTGGCGCGGCCGCGCGCAGGGGAGACGGCCCGGGCCGTGGTACTGGGCGCCGGGCGGGTGATGGGGTGGTCGGCGGCCGGCTACACCTTCCTGGTGGTGCTGCCCTCCTACTTGCAGAGCACGCTGAACGCGACGTTCCAGCAGGCGCTGGTCGCCACCGCCCTGGCCAACCTGGGGTTCGCGGCGTCGATCCTGCCCGCCGGAGTCCTGAGCGACCGGATCGGCCGGCGGACGGTGATGGCGGCGGGGGCGCTGCTGGTCGCCGTACTCGCGCTGCCGCTGCTGGACCTGGTGCAGGACCCCGGCGTGCCGCGGTACGCGAAAGCAGCGGCGCTCCTCGGTGCAGGGGCTGTCGTCGGGCTGATGGCGGGGCCCGGGCCCGCGATGCTGGCCGAGATGTTCCCGACCCGGGTGCGCTGCACGGGGCTCGGACTGGCGTACGCGCTCTCCAATGCCGTGTTCTCCGGCTGCGCGGGGCTGATCATCACCGAGGCCGTCGCGCGGACCGGGGACGTCGACATCCCCGGCTACTACGCAGCGGCGGCCTGCGCGGTCAGTGCCGCAGCGCTGCTGACCCTGCGCGGCGACGACCACCTGCGGCCGCTGCGGTGAGCGCCCTGCGCGTGGTCGGGCTGATGTCGGGCACGTCGTACGACGCCATCGACGCGGCCGCCGCCGATATCGCTCTCGACGGGGAGACGCTGGTGCTCACGCCGCTGGGGATGGTCAGTACGGCGTACGACGACGACCTGAGGGAGGAGCTGGCCGCGGCGCTGCCGCCCGCGCGGACGGACCTCGCCGCTGTGTGCCGGCTCGACACCCGCATCGGGCTGGCCTTCGCCGCGGCGGCGGTACGGGCCGACGCCGAACTGTGCGCAGGGCGGGCCGACCTGGTGGCGTCGCACGGGCAGACCGTGTACCACTGGGCCGAGGCCGGCCGGGTGCACGGCACGCTCCAGATTGGCGAGCCGGCGTGGATCGCCGAGGCGACCGGCCGCCCCGTCGTCTCGGGCTTCCGTACCCGGGACGTGGCCGCCGGAGGGCAGGGTGCGCCGCTGGTGAGCGCGGTCGACGTCCTGTGGCTGCGGGGGCGACCGGGGGTGTCCGTGGCCCTCAACCTGGGCGGTATCGGGAACGTGACGGTCGTGTCGTCGGACCGGCCGGGCGGCGGACCGCTGGCCTTCGACACCGGGCCCGCCAACGCACTGATCGACGCCGCGGTACGGGAACTGGCCGGGCGCGACCCTTCGGGGCAGGCGTTCGCGATGGACGTGGACGGCCTGCTCGCCGCGCAGGGGCGCGTCCACCAGCCGCTGCTGCGACGGCTGCTGGACGACCCGTACTACGCGCTGCCCGCCCCGAAGACCACGGGCAAGGAGCTCTTCCACCTGCCGTACCTGCGTGCGGCGCTGGAGGGATGCGGGCCGCTGCCCGCCGAGGACGTGGTCGCCACACTGACCCGGCTCACGGCGCGGACCGTCGCCGACGCCGTCCGGCCGTTCGGGGCGACCGAGGTCATCGCATCGGGCGGCGGCACCCGCAACCCGGTGCTGATGCGCCGGCTGCGGGAGGAACTGGGCGGCGAGGAGGGGCCCGTGACGCTGCGGACCTCGGACGAACTCGGCCTGCCGTCGGGCGCCAAGGAGGCGTACGCCTTCGCGGTCCTGGGCTGGCTCACCGTGCACGGCCTGGCCGGCACGGTCCCCTCCTGCACCGGGGCCCGGCACGCGAGCGTCCTGGGCTCGGTCACCCCCGGCGGCCCCGGTCGCCCGCCCCTGGCCGGGCCGGGGCGGCCGACGACTGCGCCCACCCGTCTCACCGTCGGCGCCGCCGCCTCCGGCGAGGTCACGGCGACCGGGCGGCCCCCGGTGGTGCCGACCGCGGTGCGAGATTCCGGTTCGGGATGATCTGACGTATTGGCCTAGACCTATTGTGCGGCTCTGTCCGCGACGGTACGTTCGTGCCCGGCTGGCAAGGGCGGGCCGCACGGCGGCCGCCATCACGGCCGCGCTGACCGCCGGGCCTCTCCCCGCCGGGGCCCGTGTGGTGGGGAGCCGGGTACTCCTCCCCGACGGCCAGGGGTCTTTCACGATCAGCGTGGAGCCTGGACGCATGCCGGGCACGCTTCCCTACGCGCCAGTGGCGACCATGCAACTTCTCGGGTCGAGCGCGGCTGTGGTGCGGGTCTCCGACCGGGCGACGGCCGATCTGATCCGGCAGGCGGTCGCCGCCGTGCCGGCCGGCGGCTGCCCGACTGCGGCCGGCATCGCCCGATCGAAGTCAGACGTGCTCCGGGAGCGGAGCGCGGAGCATGGCCGCGCAGCGGTGGAGTTCCGCTGCGAGGGTGTCGCAGCGCCGCAGCAGGGCCCCGTCGGGCACCGGGGCCGTGCCCGGCGGGCCGGGGGCGAAGTCGGCCGGGCAGGCGGCGATCTGAGTCGGTGCCACCCAGCCCCCCAGCGCCTTGGCCACCGTACGCAGGTGTTCGCACACCACGCTGCCCGTACGGGGGCCGGAGCCGTGGGCGACGAGTCCCACCGCCGTGTCGGCCAGCCAGTCGCCCGGCACGTCGTCCAGCGCGAGCTTGAGCAGGCCCGAGTAACTGGCGTGGTGGACGGGGCTGGCCAGGACGACGGCGTCGTAGTCCCCCGGCGCGTCCCGGAGCCGGGGGCCCGGGGGCCCCGACAGTTCGAGCGGGGTCACGGTGGCGCCGCGGGCGCGCAGGGCATCGCCCACCAGCGCGGCCAGCGCGGCGGTGGCGGAACCCGCCCGGGGGCTCCCGCTGATCAGTAGGGCGTGCACGGTGGGTTGTCCCTTCCTCGGGCGGATGGCAGGAGAGATGGCGGACGAGGTGGGGGCGCGCCCCCCGTCCTCATGCGGCGTTGACCAGCGTCCACGGCACCGTACGGCCGAGGGCCTGGCGGGGCTTGCTCCGCGCCCAGTGCAGCACCGACGCCGCCATCACCCCGCCCGGATCGACGACCTCGTGCGTGGGCTCGAAGGGCTCGCTCATGCTGGTGTAGGACTGGAACATCGCCAGCAGCCTCACGGCCTCCTGCTGGACGGGCGAGAGCCACTGCGCGGCCAGCGGCAGGAAGAAGCGGTTCCAGCTGTCGGTGGACACGGTCGGGGGCTGCGCGATCGGGTCGACGCCGTGCTCGGCACGGAAGGCGTTGAGGGTGTCGCAGGTGATGCGGACCAGGTCGGACAGGCGCATGCTGCCCTGCCCCGCCGAGATCACCTCGGTGCGCAGCGACCCGGGGGCCGTGCCGAGGGCTGCGCGCGCGATCACCTCGGCGACCTCGTCGACGGGGCTGATCTCGGCGTAGCCGTCGGGGTCACCGACGACCACCGCGGCCAGGCCGGAGACCAGCGCCGGGAAGAGGCTGTACGGGCCGGAGAACCGGGAGATGCGGCCGTCGCCGCGGCGGCCCAGTACCAGCGGCGGGCGGACGACCGTCGTCGGTCCGCGGTGCTCGGTGGCCACGATCTCCTCGCAGACGGCCTTCGACCACTCGTAGCCGTTGCGGTAGCCCTCGAACTCCTCGCCCCTGAGGTCCTCGGGGGCGCGTACTCCGCCCACGTAGGCGGTGGAGACGTGGACGACGTGGGTGTCCGGGCCGGCGAGCGCGAGCACCTCGCGCAGGGGCCGTATGTTGGCGTCCGTGGCCTCCTGGCGGCTCATGGTCCACCGGGTGGACGCCGCGGTGTGCACGATGACGTCCCACGGGCGTGCGGTCAGGGCGTCCGGGGCGGGTTCGGCGCCGATGTTCCAGGGCACGGGGCCCGCATCGCCGCCGGCCGCACGGCGTGCGGTACGGACGATGGCGGGGCCGGTACGGCCGTCGGCCCCGGACGCCCCGGCGGCTTCCGCGGCGAGGTGCTCGGCCACTTCGGTGCCGACGACGCCGTTGGCGCCGGTGACGAGGATGCGCATGGCAAGTCTCCTGGGGGTTCAGGTCGAGGGCTGCAGGACCAGGCAGACGTTCTGCCCGCCGAAGCCGAAGGAGTTGGAGAGCACCGGGGCGCCGTCCACGCGGCGCGGGGATCCTGCGACCACGTCGATCCGGTCGGCCTCCGAGGCGGTGGTGAGGTTCGCGACCGGCGGTACGATCCGCCGCTCGGCACAGACCAGGGCGATCGCGGCCTCCAGCGCTCCGGAGCCTCCGATGAGGTGCCCGGTGACCCCCTTGACGGCGGTCACCGGAGGGGCCTGACCGTTGAAGCACCGGTGGATGGCGGCGGCCTCGGACCGGTCGTTGGCCGCGGTGGACGTCCCGTGCGCGCTGATCTGGCCGATGTCGGACGGCAGCAGCCCGGCGTCCGCGATGGCCTGCGCCATGCACGCGGCGGCGACGGCGCCGTCCGCGTGCGGGGCCACGATGTGGTGGGCGTCGGCGTTGGTGGCGTACCCGGCGATCTCGCCGAGGATGGTCGCCCCGCGCTCCAGCGCGGCGTCGCGGCGCTCCAGAACGAGCACGGCCGCGCCCTCGCCCATGACGAACCCGTCGCGGTCGGCGTCGAACGGACGGCTGGCCTTCTCGGGGTCGCCGTTGCGGGTGGACAGCGCCTGCATCCGGGAGAAGCCGCTGAGCATGAAGGTGGTCACCGCGGAGTCGAACCCGCCGGCGACGGCCACGTCGAGCTCGCCGTACTGGATGCGGCGGGCGGCCTCCCCGATGGCCGTGGCGCCGCTGGCGCAGGCGGTGGCGTACGTGACGCAGGAACCCTGGAAGCCGAAGCGCATGGCCACCCGGGCGGCCGCGGAATTGGCCATGGTCCGGGGGACGGAGAACACCGGCATGCCCGTGGGGTCGGCGTCGTTGTCCCGTACGAGCCCCTCCATGGTGGGCAGTCCGCCGATACCGGTACCGAGGTGGACGCCCACCCGGGAGGGTGGGAGCTCGGGGAGCCCGGCCTGCGCCACCGCGTCGGCGGCAGCGCACAGGGCCAGCTCGGTGGGCCGGTCGATCTGGCGGCGCTCGCGGCGGGTGATGTACGCGTCGATGTCGAACTCGGGGACCCGGCAGGCGATGTGGACGGGAGAGCCCGAGTCGATCAGGTCCGTGTGCACCGCGGCGGCGGGGCGCGCCGCGAGGACGGTCTCCATGACCTCGTCGAGGGTGAGGCCGGCCGGGGACTTCACGCCGATGCCGGTGACGACCACGCGCGGGCGCTCCGCGGCCCGGCCCGCGGCCGGGGCGGTGTGCTGCCGGGTCATGAGCGGCCCGCCTCGCGCTCGGTGAGGAGCGTGACGGCGTGGCCGACGGTTTCGGCCCGCATCAGGTCCTCGGCCGCGATCGGTACGCCGAGGGCGCGCTCGAGCTGGGCGCCGATCGACATCATCTCCAGGCTGTCGACGTCGTACTCGGCCCGCAGGTCCGTGCGCTCCGTGATGGCGTCGGGGGTGGTGCCCAGGACCTCGGCGATGGTCTCGCGGATGATGCCGAAGTAGTCGGCGGGGGACGCCGGAGACGGGAGAGATGCGGGAGACGCGGTGGTGGCGTCGGTGGGGTTCACCTGGTTCCTCCGGTGAGCTGGTGGTGAGTTGTGGTGGTGAGTTGCGGTGGTGGTTGTGGTGCGGGCGGCGGGCGTCAGCCGGGGAGCCCGGCGGGGGCCGCTGCGCGCAGTGCGGTGTCGAGGATGGCCAGGGCCTCTTCGAGCTCCGCCGCGGTGGTGACGAGCGGGGGCAGCAGCCGGACGGTGGTCGGGCGTCCCAGGCAGGGCGAGACGAGCAGGCCGTGGTTGGCCAGGCCGACCACTGCCTCGCCGGCCGCCGCAGGGGTGGTGAAGTCGATGCCCCACAGCAGTCCCCGGCCGTGATGTCCGGCCATCACGCGGGGGTGGCGTTCGGCGAGGGCGCGCAGCCCCTCGGCGAGCTGTGCCGACAACTTCGCGCCGTGTTCCGCGAGTTCCTCGACGGCTTCCAGGGCCGCCGGGAGCGCGGCGCAGCTCAGCGGGTGGCCGCCGAAGGTCGCCGAGTGGAGGAACGGGTCCTGCGCCAGCGGGGCGTACAGTTCCTCGCTGCACACCACGGCCGAGAGCGGCACCACGCCCCCGCCGAGCGGCTTGCCCACGAGCACGGCGTCCACCGGCAGGCCGTCCGCGAGCGCGACCGAGGGCTCCCCGCAGCGGCGCAGCCCGCACTGGATCTCGTCCGCGATGGCGAACGCGCCGTGGGAGTGCGCGTCCTCGCACCACTGGTGCAGGACATCGGTCCGCAGGGGTACGGCGCCGTTCTCGCCCTGTACGGGTTCGAAGACGACGGCCGCGACGGGGGCCGCTGCGATCTGGGCGCGAACGGCGTACGGGTCCTCGGGGTCGATGTGGACCACGTCGACGACCGCGCCCCGCAGTCCGGCCCGGAACAGCGGGCTGTGCGTCAGGGAGAGGGCGCCCAGGGTCTTGCCGTGGTAGCCGCCGGTGACGGCGAGGACCCGTTCACGGCCCGTGGCGAGCCGGGCGAGTTTCACGGAAACCTCGACGGCGTCGGCTCCGTTCAGGCCGAAGTAGACCTTGGGGAGCCGGCCGCCCAGGTAGTCGGAGAGCAGGGCCGCCGCCCGCGCGGCCACCGGGTTGGCCAGGCTGCGCGTCGACGTAGGCATCACCTCCAGCTGCCGTGCCACCGCCGCCACCACGCCGGGGTGCCGGTGGCCCAGCAGGGCGACTGCGTAGGAGCCGAAGTCGAGCGCCGAGCGGCCGTCGGAGAGGGTCACGCGAGAGCCCAGCGCGCCGGCCTCCACCGCTCCCTGGCCGGCGAACTTGCCGGTGAGGGCGAGCTTGGGGGACTGGTGACGGCGGAGCTGGTCGAACACTTCCGCGGCGGTGGTGGGCAGAGCGGTCGTGGACGTAGGAGCCACGGGGGACCTCCTGGAGAGGGGTGGGATGGCGGACGCGGGCACCGCGGGCCGCCTGGTCGGGTCGCGTCAGCGGGCGGCGACGCCGCCGGTGAGCCGCTGGTCCAGCGCGTGCAGCATCTGCTCGGCGTTTTCGCGCAGGGCGGTGGCGGCGACGGGATTGAGCATGTCGGCGAGCAGGGGGATCCCGATCTCGAACTCGACGGTCAGGGAGACGTGGCTGCCGCCGTCGTCGGAAGGCCGCACGGCCCAGTGCCCCACGAAGTGCGCCAGGTCGCCGCTGACCTGGTGGAAGTCGAAGCGACGGGCGGCGTGGTCGAGCCGTTCGGCCTCCACCCACTCGAGGACCGAGCCCTTGAGGTGGACGGACCAGGCCGTCGTGCGCTCGTTCTCGCCGCTGTGGTCGACGATCGTGACGGACTGGACGCTGTCCATGCAGGAGGAGTAGCTCTCGACGTCGATGACGGCGTTCCAGCTGTCCTCGGGGCGGGCGGCGATGGGGATCTCTACCTGGACGAGGGGCATGGTGGTTCTCCTTCGGAATGGGGAGCCCGTGCAGGGCTCGTCGGTCTTCGGTTTCGGGCGGCTTCCGGGGCCGCAGCCGGCCCGGAACGGCAGCCGGAGCCGGCTCCGGTTCATGCTGCGGGTGCGGGTGCGGGTGCGGGTGCGGGTGCGGGCGGGCCCGTCAGGACTTGGGCGCGAGGGCCTGCTCGCGGGCGGCCTCGAGGGCCGGCGGCAGCAGCAGGCGCAGGACCGCACGGGGCAGCCGTCCGGTGTGGGTGAGCGCGTACGACTGCTCGACCAGCTGGCAGCCGAACTCCCGCTTCGGCTCGTACGCCGTCTGCGCGAAGCGGATGTGGCGGCAGCCCCGGCCGATGGCCAGCTCGATCGCCGCATAGTGGAGGTTGTGGTAGAGCCGCGCCCGGTGGGCCAGCCCGTAGTCCAGGCCGATCCGGGCACCGACCGCACCGTGGCCGCGGAACAGGCAGTGCAGGTAGCCCACGAGGCGCTCGCCCTCGAAGCAGGCGACCAGCCGCTGTTCGGTGCTGTCGCTGTCGCTGTCGCCGTCGCGCGCGGCGCCGTCGGCCAGGGCGCGCACGAACTCCTCGTCGAGTACGTCGAGGGTCTGGTCGGCGCGGTCCATGACCTGCCGGTACAGCCCCATCATCTCGGGGACGAGGTGTCCGAACCCGTCGAGCACCTCGATCCGCAGGTCCTCCTGCTGCCGGAACTTCCTTATCTTGTTCCGCGCGTTGCGCCGCGGCTTGGCCGGCAGCGACGCCAGGAAGCTCTCGAAGTCCGTGTACCCCAACTCGAGCTGCGTGTCCGGCAGGGAGGCGACGGTGAAGAAGCCCGCCGCCTCCAAGGCCGGTCGCAGTGCGTCGAGGTCATGCGGGGCGAAGTCCTTGAAGACGACCGTGCCCAGGCGGTGCTCGCGGGCGAAGGCCATGACCTCCCGCACCAGCAGCCGGGCCGCCGGAGCCGGGAGCGGTCCCCGGCCCATGACGTGGCCCTGGCCGAGGAAGTTGCCGCAGAACAGCATCGGCACCCGCACGAGCCGGGGGAAGGCCCGGGCCACCGGCGCCATCAGGCGGCGTTCGCGGGGCCCCACGACCCGGTCGAGTTGCAGGCCGCGCACGGCGCTGAGCGGCAGGGCCGCGAACGGCAGCCCGTCCCGGCGTACGAGCAGGTAGGCGTACGCGTCCGGTCCGATCCGGGCCTGCTGCATGGCGGTGAACACGTCCTGGCCCCACATGGGGTCGTCGGACGGGGCCAGTTCGTCCCACAGCTGCCGGGGCAGGTCCTCGGCGCGGCCCAGCCGCTCCACCGTGTACGCCGCTGCCCGCTCGGCCGCGTCGGCCCCGTCGGCTCCCTTGGTCAGGCCGCCCGGCGAGGTCGCGGCCGCACCGCCGTCAGCCGACACGGAGCGGCTCGCCGTCGAGCGCCGCGCACAGCGGCTCGGCCATCCGGCCCCGGGACGGCGGGTGGAAGTTCAGGCCCGCGGCCGCCGAGGCCAGGTAGGTGCCCTCGTCGGAGCCGATGAACGACATGCCACCCAGCGCCTCCAGGGCCATCGCCGTGGTCCGCGCGATGGCGTCCTGGGCGGCGTAGCGCGCCGTCAGCGCGGAGACCAGCAGGGGTTCGCCCCACTCCGGGGATTCCCCCATGGTCCGGGCCACGGCCTCGACGGCGAGCATCGCCGCGTCGACCTCGGTCACCAGGGCCGCCCGCACCGCCGCGGGGGCGCGCCCGTGCAGCGTGACGCGTTCGACCAGGGCGCTGGCGGTGCCCAGGTAGCCGGCCGTCATCAGCAGTTCGAACCAGAGGAACCCCGCCACGTTCAGGGAGTCCAGTACGGAATCGGCGGTGACCTCGGTCGCCACGACCATCTGCGGGTCGAGGGCCACGTCCTCCAGGACGACCTCGTCGCTCTCCGCGCCGGCCAGCACCGTGCTCCGCCAGAAGGGCCGGACCGAGACGCCCGGAGTGTCGGCGGGCACGATGGCGACCGCGAGCCGCTCGCTGCCGTCCTCGCCGGTCATCACCACCGAGGCCGTCAGCAGGTCCATCGAACGGGCCAGGCTGCAGGGCTTCTTGCTGCCGTTCAGCACCACCTCGCCGCCACGCCGCTCCGCCCGGATGCCGGGCCGCAGGATGGACTGGCCCGTGCGGCCCTCGGAGAAGCCGGAAGCCAGCAGCATCCGCTTGCCCACGATGGCCTCCAGGAGCATCCATTCGAAGCCGGCGCCGTTCTTGGCGGCCTCCACCAGGCTCGCCACGGAGAAGTGGTGCATCGTCGTGGCGACGGCGAGCGACGGGCAGCGGGCGCCGACGGCGCGCTGCAGGCGCACGGCCTGGAGGGGGTCCGCGCCGATCCCGGTGTTCTGCCGCGGCACCAGCAGGCCCGCGCCGCCCGCCTCGCGGAACGCGGCGACGGCCGGGCTGCCCGGTCGTTCCAGCTCGGCCAGCGGATGGCGGGCGAGCTCGGCGTCGAGGCCGGGGAGCAGCGCTTCGAGCACCGCGCGCTCGGTGTCCAGAAAGGCCATGGTCAGTCCTTCGTCTTCGTGGCGCCGGCCGCGGTGCCCGTACGGGCGGTTCCGGGTCCGGCAGCGGTGGTGGTCAGGGGGAGGTCCTCGTACATGCGCAGGCTGAAGGACTCGCGCCGTACCGGAGTCCCCGCCAGGGCGAGGTGGGGGAAGCGGGCGAAGAGCCGCCGGACGGCGACGGCTCCCTCCAGCCGGGCCAGGGCCGCCCCGAGGCAGTAGTGCGGGCCCGCGCTGAAGCTCATGACCCTGCTCCCGGACCGCCGTACGTCGAACCGGTGCGGGTCGGGGAAGTGGGCCGGGTCGCGGTTGGCGGCGGACAGCACGGTGGTGACGTTGGCGCCGGCCGGTACGGTCACCCCGCCGATCACGGTCGGCACGGACGCGATCCGCTCGGTCATCTGGACGGGCGTGTCCCAGCGGAGCGCCTCGTCGACGGCCTGCGCCGCGAGGTCCGGATCGGCGTCCAAGGCGGCCCGCTGCCCGGGATGGGTCAGCAGGGCGTGGGTGACGATGCCCAGCATGGCGGCGGTTGTCTCGAAGCCGGCGACGAACGTGAGGATCAGGGTGTCGACCACCTCTTTTCTGGTGAGCCGCTCCTGCCCCTCCCCGGTCTCCAGCAGTACGGTGGCGAGGTCCTCGCGGGGCTCGGCCGCCCTGCGCTGCACCATGTCTTCGAAATACGCGCGCAGTTCGGTCACGGCGGCGTCGGCGCGGGCCCAGTCCTCCTCGGTGCGCACCGGCTCCAGCAGCCGGCTGGCGTCACCGCCCAGGCGCTGGAAGCGGAGCCGGTCGCAGGCCGGGACGCCGATCAGCTCGCCGACGACGGCGACGGGCAGCGGATAGCCCACCAGCTCCTGGAAGTTGGCCGCGGCGCCGTCCGCCGTGGCCTCGGCGAAGGCGTCGAGGAGGGAGTCGGTGAGTTCCTCGACGGCGCCGGTGAGGGCGGAGACCCGCCGCGGGGTGAACCCGGCACCGATCAGCCGGCGCAGCCGGGTGTGGTCGGGCTGGTTCGCGCGGAGCATCGAGGCGTAGAAGAAGTCGGCGGCGGGGTGCTCGCGCCAGTCCGGCAGGTTGTCCTCGCACCAGCTCAGGTCGGGCGTGCGGAACGAGGAATCGGTCAGGACCGCTTGGCAGTCGGCGTACGTCGTCAGGAAGTAGGTGTCGAGGTCCCGGTCGTAGTAGACCGGGAAGTTCTCGCGGAGCGCTTCCAGCGCGGGGAACGGATTCTCCCGGCCTTCCGGTGTGAAGAGCGAGAAGAGCAGGGCCTGGGGGTTCACAAGAGGGGTCCTCGGCAGATCGGCGTGCGGCGGCCCGGGATACCGCGGTGTGCCCGGGCCGCCCCCCGCCGGCTCCGTCCGAAGGGGCCGGAAGATCCGTGCGGGGGGCGGTGACAACGAGCCTGTCACCGCCCTGCTCGCGCGGCCTCAACAGCACATCAACGGAAGGTCAACCGGACCGGCCGCCCCCGGCGGGAAGGCCCTTGTAGGCCCCCGGAAAGGCCCGGGAAGCCCCGGGGGGACGAGGCCGCCGTGTCATCCGGCGCCGAGCCGGGCCTCGACGTCCGCCGCCTCCGGCATGCCCAGCTCACGGAAGACCTGCAGGGACTGCCGGTGGTAGTACGCCGCCTGGCTCGCCCGGCCCAGGGCGCCGACCGCGTCGCCGAGCTGCACCAGCGCCCGTCCGAGCAGGTACCGGTCGCCGTGCCGGGTGGCGACGTCCCGCGCCTCCGTGGCGTGGGCCGCGGCTTCCTCGTGGCGGCCCAGGTGGTTGAGGGCCTCGGCGATCCCGCCCAGCAGCAGTGCCTCCCGGAACGCCGAGCCCGTCGTGCGCCACAGCCGCAGGCTGGTGCGCAGACAGGCCAGGGCCTCCTGCCGCTGCCCCGTGTACAGCAGGACCTGCCCCAGCGCGCGCAGCGCGTTGGCCTCACCCGGGCCGTCGCCGCAGGACCGCGCCAGCTCGACGGCGGTACGGCCCGACACGACGGCCTCCCCGGCGCGCCCGGTCGCCAGCTGCGCCAGGCCGAGGTAGCCGAGGGTGAGTGCCTCGCAGGCGGGGCTGCGCGCCTCCCGGCTGAGCGGCAGTGCCTCCGTGAGGTGGCGCACGGCGGCCGGGAAGTCCCGCCCGGCGAGCGCGCACCCGCCCAGGGCGTTGAGCGCGTGCGCGAGCAGCGGCCACCGCCCCTCGCGGCGGAAGACCTCGGCCGCCTCGTGCAGGTGCGGCACCGCGCGGCCCATCTCGAACCGGATCGCGAAGGAACCGCCCAGCATGTAGTGGGCGATGCCGCCCGCGACCGCGTCGCCCGTCCGCCGGGACGCCGCCAGGACGGCCCGGGCGGCACGCTCCTGGTTCTGCGTACCGGCGCTGCCGCGCCCGAGCGGGTCGGTCGCCAGCAGCAGGCGCGCGCCGACGGCCGCCGGGACCCCCGCGAAAGCAGCGGCCTGTTCGAGCAGGGCCAGCAGGTGCGGCTGTTCGTCGTACAGCCAGATCGTGGCATCCACCGGCCCTGTGAACCGGCGGGCGACCGGCGTGCCGAAGCCGGGCCGGCCCGTCGGTACCGGTTCCGTGGCCCGTTCCGCGGACGGTTCCGTGTCGGCGGGAAAGGGATCCCCCGCCGTCGAGGCCCGGTACGCCTCGCAGGCGATGTCGGCGTACGTGCTCAGCAGCCGCAGCATCGCGCCCCCGCGCTCCGCCGCGGGCAGCTCCTCGGCCTCGGACGTCCGGGCGAACAGGCGCAGCAGGTCCTGGTAGCGGTAGCGGCCCGGTGCCGGCGACTGGAGCAGGCTCGCATCGACGAGGTCCTCGCACAGGGCCTCCGCCTCCTCCCGGGTCCGGTCCAGCAGGGCGGCAGCGCTCAGCCGGCCCAGCTCCGGGACCTCGGGCAGGGCCAGCAGGCGGAACGCCCGCAACTGCTCCGGACCGAGCCGCGCCGTACCCAGCCGGAAACTGGCGTCCACGGCGCCGCCGTCCCCGCCCAGCTCCGCCAGCCGCCGCCGCTCGTCCGCGAGCCGCCGAGCCGTCTCCGCGACCGACAGGGCCGGGGAGGCGGCCATCCGGGCGCCCACGACCCGCAGGGCCAGCGGGAGCCGCCCGCACCCCGCCACCAGCGCCCGCGCGGCCTCCTCCTCCCGCCGCACGCGCCGCTCCCCGACGAGCCGGACCAGCAGCTCCAGCGCCACGCCGTCGGCCAGTTCCTCCAGGTGAACCAGCGTCGCGCCCGCCAGGCTGCCGAGGCCGGTGAGCCAGGTCCTGCTGGTCACGAGGCAGCCGCAGCCCGGCGAGGCCGGCAGCAGATCACGTACCTGGGCCAGGTCGTGGGCGTTGTCGAGGACCAGGAGCACGCGCCGCCCGGCCAGCAGAGAGCGGTGGAGCGCGGCACGCTCGGCGGTCTCGGCCGGAAGCTGCGACGGCGCCACCCCGAGGGCCCGCAGCAGGTCACCCAGGACCTGGTGGGGATCGGCCGGCCGGGCGTCCATCCCGCCCAGGTCGACGAAGAACACTCCGTCGGGGAAGCTCGCGGCCACCTCGTGCGCCACGCGCACCGCCACCGCCGTCTTCCCGACACCGCCCATCCCGCTGATCGCGCCGACGGCCGCCACCGAACCGCTCTCCAGGGCCTGCCGCAGACGTACGACCTCCGCATCCCGGCCCACCAGGTCCACCGGGTCAAGCGGCAGGCTCAGCGTCGGCGACATCACGGCCGTGGGCGCGGACACGGGAACGGGCCCGCCCGCCGCGGCGGGCGGAGCCGCACCGGGCACCGCGCCACGCACCGGCACCGGAACGGCACCCCCGACCGGAACACGGCCGGGCGGAGGAGAAGCCACACCGCCCGGGCCGGGCACCGCGCCCGTCCCGTCCGTCCCCGCACCGCCGGCAGCGCCGGGACCGGCCAGGATGCGCCGCCGGATCCGGTCGAGACCCGTCGCCGGTCCCGCTCCGCCCGTGCCGCGCAGGGCCTCGCGGGTCCGGGCGTACAGGTCCAGGGCCTCGGTCTGACGGCCCGTCTCGTACAGGGCGGTCATCAGGAGTTCCTGGAGCCGTACGCGCCGGGGATGGGCCCCGGCCGCCGAGTGCAGCTCCTCCACGGCCTGGGCGTGGCCGCCCAGCAACAGCGCCACCTCCCACCGGGCCTCCAGCACCGCGAGCCGCCGCTCGCACAGCACGGCACGCTGGGCTGTGGCGAACGGACCGGGCACCCCCGTCAGGGCTTCCTCCCCCTCCCAGAGCCCCAGCGCGGAGTCGTACAGGGCGAGTGCTTCACCGGGCCGGCCGTCGCGCAGCGCCCGGGCCGCGCTGCCCGCCCGGCGGTCGAAGACGGTCAGGTCCAGGGCGTCCGGCGGCAGGTGCAGGGCGTAGCCGTTCGGCCGGGACACCAGCACCCGCGCCGGGGTCCGCGGCGCCCGACCGGGTTCGACCATCCGGCGCAGCGCCGCCACGTGCCCGCGCAGCGCCCCGGGCGCCCCGCCGGGCGCCGCGTCGCCCCAGACGGCGTCGATGAGGGCCTCCGTGCTGCCCCTGCGTCCGTGGCGCAGCAGCAGGGTGGTGAGCAGGGCGGCCCTCAGGGGCGGCCGCACGTCCGTCACACCCGCCTCGGTGCACACGTGCAGCGGGCCGAGCACCCGGAACGACAGGGCGGCCGGCGGAGCGTGGAGGGCGGCGGCGCGGGAGGGAGGCGGGACGGCTGACACGAGAGGTTCTCCAACGGGGGTACGGGCAGGAACAAACGCCGACTGAACACCGACGGAACGACGCCGGGGCGTGCGGGCTCCGGCGAGGCGTCCGGGTACGGAGCCGACGCCGGATGCGGGGCGAGGGCGAGGGCGAGGACGGGGACGGCGACGCGCGCGTCAGGAGGCCAGGCCCTGCCGCGTCCCGGCGGGGGCCCGGTGCGGTCCGCCGCCCAGGCGGAGATCCGCGCCGCCGGGAGCGAAGAGCACGGGCGCGGGACAGTCCCGGCCCGCCCGGGGGGCCAGCTCGTCCTGCCGGACCGAGACGGCGAACTCCCGCAGCAGGCCGTGCACGTGGTAGCGGTCGGGCCGCGCCGACTCCAGCCAGCTGCGGTCCACGAGTTCCTCGCACAGGGCGCGGGCCTCGCCCGACGGCAGCCCCAGGGCCAGTGCCACCGCGGTCGGTCCGAACTGCCCGTCCGGCTCCCGCAGCGGCGCCACCCGGGCGAACGCCGCCCGCAGGGACGCGGGCAGGAGCTCGTACTCGCGCTGGAACGCCTCCCGTACGGAAAGGTTCGCGATCCCGAGCAGGGGCAGCCGGTCGCGGCCGCGCAGGGCCGCCGCAACCGAGGCGATGGCCCATGCCGGACGCGTGGCCAGCCGCATCGTCACGATGCGCAGGGCCAGGGGCAGTCCGCCGCACAGGTCCGCGAGCTCGGCGCAGGCCTGCGGTTCCGCCGCGACGCGCTCCGCGCCGATCGCCGTCTCCAGCCATGTCAGGGACTCGGCGCGGGACAGCACGCCCAGGTGCGCGTGATGGGCCCCGGCGAGACCGGAGAGCCGTGCGGTGCTGGTGATGAGTACGCCGCAGCCCGGCCCGCCGGGCAACAGCGCGCCGACGGCTTCGGGCTCCGCGACGTTGTCGAGGACCACCAGGACACGCCGCTCGGCGAGCTCCGACCGGAACAGCGCGACACGGTCGGCCTGCTGCGCGGGGACCGGCGCGCCGGGTCCCCCGAGCGCCCGCAGGAAGGACTCCAGGACCACAGCCGGGCGGATCGGGGCGCCGTCCGGGGCACGCAGGTCGGCGTAGAGCTGGCCGTCGGGGAAATCAGCGCGCACCCGGTGCGCGGCATGCACGGCCAGGGCGCTCTTGCCCGTACCGGTCGCACCGGAAACGACGACCACGGCAGCCGGAGCCGGCCGACCCTCGCGGGGACGGCCCCCCGAACCGGTCAGCGCCCCGGCCACCTGCGCCAGCGCCTCCTCCCGGCCCGTGAAATCCGCCAGATCGCGCGGTATCTGAGCGGGCCTCGGGCCTCCGCCCGCCGCGGGTTCCAGCCCGGACCGGACGACGGCGCCCCCCGCGGCGGCTACCGCACGAGGCGCGCCGTCGGCCCCCGCAGCCCCTTCCGTGAGGTGACTCCCGGTGACAACACCCCCGTCCGCCGTGGCCGCCGAGCCCGCGTTGCTCGTCGTGCCCGCGTTGCGCGCCTGGGCGGCCCCATCTGCCCCGCTCGTGATGCCCTCGGCCAACGAGGCCATCTCGCGCCCCGGATCGATCCCGAACTCCGCCGCAAGGAGCCGCCTGGTCCGCTCGTGGACGGCCAGCGCCTCGGCGTCCTGCCCGCTCAGCGCGTACGCCCGCATCAGCAGCACGCCCAGCCGCTCCCGCAGGGGGTGGCGCTCCGTCAGCTCGCGCAGGTCGGGAATGACGGCGGCGTACTCGCCGAGCTCCACATCCAGGGACAGGCGCGTCTCCAGCGCCGCGAGCCGCTGTCCGGCCAGTCTGTCCCGCTCCGCCTCGACACCCGGGCCGCCCAGTCCCGCCAGCGGTTCGTCCTCCCACCGGGCCAGCGCCGTCCGCAACAGGGCCCGCGCCTCCTCGGGGCGGCTCGCCGCGCGGGCGAGGTCGGCGGCGGCCACGTCCCGCCGGAACAGCCCGAAGTCGACCGCCTCGGGCGGGACCCTCAGGGCGTAGGCCCCGTGCTCGGAGACCAGCACCCGCGGCCCCTCGCCGTCCGGTGCCTCGATCTCCTTGCGCAGCCGCGAGATGTACGTGCGCAGCGATCCCACGGCCCGGGCGGGCGCCTGGTCCTCGCCCCAGATGTCCGCCACCAGCGCTTTGACGGCCACGAGCCGGCCCTCCCGCAGCAGCAGCATCGCCAGCAGCGTCCGCTGCTGGCGCGACCCCAGGTCGAGTTCCTGCGTACCCCGCCAGGCTCGGAGGTGGCCGAGCAGGGCGAATTTCAGGGTTGTCGCCTCGGTGGTCATGTCATGCCCCCATGTTCCGTACTGTTCCCCGGCGCGGCGCCGCCGGTCCTCCTCCGGTTCCCCGCCGGGAAGGCGTTCGAGTGCTGCGGGAGGTCGCCCCGTCAAGCACCCGGCGGACTACGCCGCACGCGACCGGGAAGTCACCCCGGCCGTGCGAAAAGCCCGCCTGAACAGCAGTTTCTCCCATGGCCGCGGTCCGGACGGCCTCGCCCGGCCACCACGGTCCCGCCCGGTGACGACTATGCGCGGGCACCCCGAACCCCGCCCCGCAGGAGACGCGGGCGGAGCGAACGCCATCCCGCCAGGCCCGCACAGGCGTTCCAGAATGCCGACGTCCCGCCGACCCCAACTGCCGTCCCCCGACACCGGCACGCAGAGTTGGCCGGATTCTTACCTTCCGCCCGCGCGGTTACCGAGAGTAGAGGTGGCGGCGTCCGACCGCCGGGGCAGGGGTGCGCCGCTACGGCTTGCTTCGTGCTCCAGCCGCAGCAGCAATACGGCCTCCCTCAGCGGTCCGATCATCCGGCTGAAGGACGGGCTCGCCGCCATCGAACGCGCGGCAAAGCCGACACCAAAGGCCCCCGAACACAACGACGGGCACAGCCACTAACCGGCAGTGTTCTTCCGGCTGTTCTCGTCACGCTCGACGTCCGGTAGCCCGCTGCCTGCGGCTCTCGACCGCCTCCCGTCGTCAGCGGCATGAGCGACAGCGGCCTTCTGGGAGCCGACCAGCCCCCGGAAGGCCGCCGCGCCGCGTCCCACGTGTGGATCCGCAGGTGCGCCGCGCTGAAGCTGATGCGTCAAGGCGCCTGCGAGTGAGCCTCTCGGTCGCGGCCCCGTCCACACTGCACAGTGCCCAAGGGCTGTCCCGTAACCCCCGGCGGGCGCACGGCGTCGGCTACGGCACCTCGCTGCGTTGTCGGAACATCCGAATACACCCGGTGTGCGGATGTTCCTCCGCCTTGCGATGCACCGCATCCGACGCCGTGCGCTGATCCACCAGGGGTTACGGGAGCCGTTGGCCGGTCACGGACCTCCCCGGAGGGTGGAATTGCGCGGTGGCGGCGTTGCTCACCGTGACCGACGGCCGCCAGGTCTCTCAAGCTGCAGGATCTGGCATCGGACCTCGTACCACTCGACGTTGTGGCCAAGGCGGCCCGGCCCTGGGCGCGGAGAACGCCGAAGCCCGGTCCTGGGCCGGACAAGCGGTTCCCCGGCCGCCGTACCCGGTGTCAGCACCCCGCTGTAGTTTTTCCCGCATGGTCAAAGGCGGGATCGGGTCATGGGAGTGGATCGGGTCCGGGGGAGGGCCGCTCATCGTCGTGCCCGAACAGGCCCTGACGTCCTGGCGGGGATGCGACTTCGAGTCGACCACCGGCGATGACGACTACAGCAGGGCATGCGAGGTGGAGGGCTACCTCGGTGTGATCCCCGTCGGACGCGCGCAGGGCCTGGTTCTCGGGGAGCCCTGGGCAACCACCTACGTGCCCGAACACGGTTGCTTCGTGCGCTGGATCGGCGCCGACTCGCAGGACGCCATGCTGGACAGCGTCGAACCGGCGCTCGAGGCCGCGTCGTGGGAGGCGGAGGCGCTCTGGGAGGTTCCGGGCCCGGTCTTCCTGCTGGACTCCGGCCGGCCCGGGGTTCCCGGGCCCGACACCGAGTACGACGACCTCGACCTCCTGCGCATCGACCTGGAGGCAGGGCGCTACCTGGTCCGCGCTGCCCATGCCCAGCCCGAGCCAGGGACGACCATGGTCCTTGTCGGACTCACGCGACTCTCACCCGAGGGGCAGGGAGTATTGCTTGGGGACATGGCCGAGTAGATCGGAGCCCTCCGTCACAACCTGTCCGTCGCTCCGCCGTCGCGATACCCGTCGGTCGGTCCGGGGACACGGCCCGGACGGCTGGGGATGCGTCATGCCGAAGCGCCAGTCCACAGCCGCCAGGCTCGCCGCGATCGAGGGTGACCGCGTCAGGCGCCGCCGCCGCTGATTCCAGGTGCGACGAAGCGCCGGTGCAGCGGGAAGAACTGGGGCTCGGGGTCGCTCTGCACGCCCATTTCGCCCTTGACTACGGGTGCGATCCTCGCGGCGATGAACCGGTTGAAGTGGTCCTCCGACTCCCAGACGTCGAGCACGTTGAGCCCGTTGGAGACGAACCACGCTGCGTGCAGCACACACCCGTCCGGAGAGTCTTCTTCCCAGCGCACCCTCTGACGCACCGCGTCGTAGACCGCGGGTGTGATCTCGGGCCAGGAAAAGGTCATGACGACCGCCATGGATGGTCCCTCTCGTTCGGGCGCAGGCTTCGCGGCTGGTTGGCACGTGGCTTTCGCCGACGACGCTAGGTGGATCGGGTCGCCCGGGCATGCCCGCGGGTCCATCCGTGGAGCGGGGTCACTCCCGCGGGGGCAGGCAGCCGGACCTCCCTCGGGCCTGCTCTTCGTCGCATCGGTGGGGCGCTCGGGTTGCGGCGAGCGCCGGCGACTGCTCCTTGGCACCGCTCGTGTGCACCGCCGCACCCCCCGAGGGCCGGTAGTCGGCCAGAGGCCTGATGTGTAGGTTCCCGAACGCCGACCTGCGACGGTGATCGCACGGCGTCGGTACCGAGGAGGGGGAGACGTACGTGAACGTATCGAGCCGGTTCAAGCGATGGCGTGTCCGCGCCCTGGCCATGGCCGCCACGCTGGCGCTCGCCGGCGCCCACGTGGCCCTGACATCCACTGCTGCCCACGCGGCGCCCAGCTTCGGGCGTGCCTACGTGTGGGCCAATTCGCCGGCCCACGCGCTGAACACGCCGTACACGCCATCCGTCCACTACAGCCACAACTCCACCGGAGCGACCAACACCGTCGTCCGCACCGGAACCGGCCAGTACACCGTCCGGATGCCCAATCTCGGCCGCGTCGGCGGGACCGTGCACGTGACGGCCTACGGCGCCACCACGCACACCTGCGGCGTCAACTACTGGACGCCCAACGGCAGTCGGCTCGACGTACGCGTCAGCTGCTTCACCCGCGCCGGTGTCCGGGCGAACACCCTGTTCACCGCGAGCTTCGTGAACACCGCCGCCCTCGGCGGTTCGCGGTTCGCGTACGTGTGGGCCAACCAGCCCACCAGCGCCTCGTACACCCCTTCGCACTCGTACCAGTTCAACTCCTCGGGCGCGGTGAACACCATCACCCGCTCCGGCACCGGCAGCTACACCGTCCGGCTCCCTTCGATCGGCTCCTCCGCCGGGCACGTCCAGGTCACGGCCTACGGTGATCAGGCGGCCCGCTGCAAGGTCGGCAACTGGTACGTGTCCGGTTCGGCCCAGTTGGTCAGCGTGCGCTGCACGAACGCGGCCGGCGCCGGCAAGGACCACCGGTTCACGATGACGTACACGCGCAGCACCGGGCTGCTGCGCACGACGCCCGCCGCGTACGCCTGGGCGAACCTGCCGACCACCGGGGCCTACAACCCGGCGTCCGCGTACGCGTACAACTCCTCGGGGGTCGTGAACCGGATTACCCGGGTGAGCCAGGGTGTCTACCGCTTCCATCCGCCCAACATGCCGCTCGGCAACGGAAACGTGCAGGTGACGGCCTACGGGCACGACTCCAAATACTGCAAGGTCGACTACTGGACGCCGAGCACGGGCGTGCAGATCCGCTGCTACACCGGCTCCGGCGCCCCGACCGACACGTACTACGACGTGTCCTTCCAGCGCTGACAGCCGGCTGGCCCTCGGCGGCTCCGGCCGCCCCCAACGGTGCGACCCCGGGTGCGGGCGGGCCGGTGAACCCACCGACCTGCCCGTCCGTCCGTCGGCCTGCCGTGTGGTTGCATCCCTGCCCCTGAGGGGGTCCGGGCGGGGGTCGGGCAGTGATGGGGCGGGTCAGGCGAGGGTGAGGGGGAGGGTGGTCAGGCCGCGGGTGAGGCGGGTCCGGCGCCAGGTCAGGCATTCCGCGGTGACGGCCAGGCGCGTGTTCGGGAATCGGGTCACCAGGGTACGGAGGGCGATTTCCGCCTCGGCCCGGGCCAGGGGAGCGCCCGGGCAGCGGTGGATGCCGTGGCCGAAGGAGAGGTGGCCGCCGGCGTCGCGGTCGAGGTCGAGGCGGTGCGGGTCGGGGAACGCCGATGGGTCGCGGTTCGCGGCCCCGGGGGCGATGAGCACCGGGAAGCCCGCCGGGATGTCGAAGCCGCCGACGCGCAGGTCCTCCGTGCTGTGACGGAAGGTGGCCACGCTCACCGGGGAGTCGTAGCGGAGCAGTTCGTCGAGGGCGCCGGGAATCAGGTCCGGGTCCCGGCGCAGGCGGTCGAAGGCCTCCGGGTGCCGGAGCAGGGCCAGGACGGCGTTGCCGATGAAGTGGCCGGTCGTCTCGTGTCCGGCGACCAGGAGGAGGGCGGCCAGGGAGACGCTCTCGTCGCGGTCGAGGCCGCCCTCGTCGCAGTCGCGCAGGAGGGAGTGGAGCGGGCCGTCGGCGGGGTTCGCGAGGGCCGTGTCGATCATGTGCGTGAGGTAGTCGCCGATGTGGTGCGAGGCGGCGTCGATGCGAGCGGTGTCGGTCGCGTCGAAGAGGTCGTGGGACCAGCCGGCGAGCGTGGCGCGGTCGGATTCGGGCACCCCCAGCAGCTCGCAGACGACGGTGACCGGCAGGGGTACTGCCAGGTCCGCCACCAGGTCGACCTCCGTGCCCGGTCGCCACGCGGTCATGAGGGCGTCGACGGCCCTGGTGATGTACGGGCGCAGTTCCCGGACGCGTCCGGTGGTGAACAGGGGCGTCGTGACCCGCCGGTGGCGGGTGTGCGCGGGCGGGTCGCTCGCCAGCATGTTGCGGGAGATCGCCGGGTGCAGGTCGCGGTTCGAGGGCCGGTCGGCGAAGAAGCGGGCCGTGTCCTTGGACAGGCGGGGGTCGGTGAACGCCTCGCGGGCCTCGGGGTGGCCGGTGATCAGGTAGGCGTGGTGCCCGCCGGAGCCGGTGGGGATCCGTTGGACCGGGCAGCCTTCGCGCAGCCGGTCGTAGGCGGGGTGGGGGTCGGCGAAGAAGCGCGGGTCGCGCAGGGGGTCCTGGCGCGGTGCGGTCATGAGGCCGCGCCCGCGTTCTTGAGTGCCGGACGCCGGGCAAAGGCGTCCGCCACGAGCAGCAGCCACGCGGTCTCCGCCAGGAGGCCGCCCTTGCGGGAGCGGGTGCCGGCGGCGGGCGGGGCCTCGTCGCCACCGAGGGGGAGTCCGGCGTGCTTCACGTCGACGGCCGCGGCGATGACCGCCCCTTCCACCCCGGCATCGTCCTCGGGGGTGTCGGCCGTGCCCCGGCGGTGGAGGTGGAGGTGGCGGCGCAGTTGGACGAGCGGCCACAGCAGGGCGTTGAGGGCGAGTCCTACGGTGCCGAGGAGGATGGCGGCGGCGGGCACGGTCACGCTGAACGTGCAGGGGAAGGGGATCAGCGGGCTCGAGCACCGGGCGTGGTCGGGCACCAGGCCCAGGCTGAGGCCTATGGAGACCAGGGCGAAGGGCTTGTACGTGGCGTAGACGGGGGCGGAGCCACAGCCGACCGAGGTCGTGCGCAGGCCCCAGCGCTGACTACGGCGGGTCGAGCGCTCGGACTGGGCCCAGGCCTGGAGCAGGAGGGCGAGGACCGAGGTGGCTGCCGACACCGCCCAGGTGCCCGTGGGGCGGTGTCCGCCGCTTCCTCGAGCCCAACAGGCGGCGAAGCACAGCAGCACGACGGCCGTGCCGGTGAGGAGAATGTTGATCATTTCCACCAGTATGTAGGGCGCACTGTCGAAGCGCGCCCGGGGTGGGCTGTAGACGCACTCACCACGTGTCGGGCCGATTTGGCCGGTGTCACCGCCCGGTTGCAGGAGCGGACAGTTGGCTCGCCACAGTTGGATACGCGAGCTCACCGGTCGATCAGGCACGGGAGCGTGCCACGGCGGGGGGGGGGGAACCCCCCTCCCCCCCCCCCCCGGGGGGGGGGGGGTTTCCCCCCGCCACCCTGCCCCCACCACCCCAGGGGTTGGTGTCGTGGTTGGGGGGCTTCTAGAGGCGGGAGTTACCGGTCC
>NZ_JBVJWO010000006.1:37143-71921 GCF_055602345.1 Streptomyces sp. NPDC037401 | reverse complement strand
TTCTGCCCACCTGAGGCGGAGAGGCCAGCCAGTATCTCCCCGGGGGGATACAAACCACCCCACCATGCAACAAAGAACCCCCCCCCCCCCCCCCGCGCCCCCCCCCCCCCCCCCCCCCCCCCCCCCCGGCTGTGGGGTTCTTCCTACGCCGCCACCTTGCCCACGCCGCCCATGGGCTGGGTGTCGCGTTGGGTGATCTGCCAGAGCTGGGATTCACGGTTGCTGACGTAGATCTGGCCGTTGGCGGTGTCCAGTGCGAGTCCTTCGCACGTCGCCAGGCCGCTGGCCACCACGCGCTGCGCGCCGTCGGCCAAGGTGATCTCGTACAGGCGGCCGTTCCCGTGGTCGATGGTGAACGCCTTGCCGTCGCCGCTGAGTTCCATGCGCATGGCGCTCGCCCCGGGGAGGGTGGTCACCAGGCGCTTCGTGCCGTCGGCCAGGTTGACCTCGTACAGGCTGCCGCCGTGGTCCTTCTGGCCGACGTACGCCTTGCCCTTGCCGTCCAGCGCCACCGCGGAGACGCCGACCGGCAGGCCGGTGGCGACCGTGGTCTTCTGCCCGTTCTGCAGGTCGACCGCGATCAGCTTCCCTTCGCTGTGGCTGACGACGTAGGCCTTGCCCTTGCCGTCCAGCGCGAGGCCGTACGCGCCCGGGACACTGGCGACCGTGCTGGAGGTACCGGTGGACAGGTCCACCGCGAGCAGGCGCGCGCCGCCGTAGTCGGCGGCGTAGGCCCTGCCTTTCCCGTCCAGCTTCACATCGCAGACGTCGCCCAGGCTGCTCGCGACCACGCGCTGCGCGCCGGTGGAGATCTTCACCGCGGACAGCTTCTGGCCGCCCCGGTCGGCGACGTACGCCGTGTTCTGCGACGGGTCCACCGCGAGGCCCTCGGAAGTCCCCAGGCCTGTCGCGATGAGGGCGAAGCTCCGCCTGGTGGCCATGAGCTTCGACAGGTCTTCGAGCTTCGGCATGTCGTCCTGGCCGATGCTCACCTTGGGCGGTCCGGCGGCCTTCAGGGTCGACGAGGCCATGGCGGACGTCGAACCGGGGTCCTCGGAGACCTGACGCTGATCGGCGGAGACATCATGGAATTTCTGGAAGAGGGGATTGAGGAAACCCATGACGTCGAACGCCCCGTGCGCCGTCTGACGCACGAGCCACGGGTCGCGCTCACTCTCCATTTTGCGGACGGCGTCCGAGACGTCGCCGGCCCCGGGGGTGTCCTTGCCGAGCGCTTCAGCGGACTGTTTGGCGGAGTCGGCTCCGCTGCCGCCGCCGTCGAAGATGTTTCCGAATGACACGAGAGTTCCTCCTGATGTGGCTGATCTGGCCTGCCCGGTGGGTGGTCGCCTTTTCAGAGAGGCTGTTTCTGGCTCTCGTAGTCGAGTGTCTCGGGCTGGAAGACCCGGTGTTCCCCGGTGCGGACGGCCACAATTTCGGCCGCCCCCTTCTGCATGAACCTCTTTCCCTCATCGGCCAGATCGAAGTTGCTGCGGTCCTCGACGGAGTCGCCGAGTTTCCATGCGACGACCCGGGAGTACTTCGGCTCCTTGGCCTGCGGGGGAGTTCCCCTGACCTCCACCGGCCGGGGGTAGTACAAGGCGACCCATCCCCCGAAGGTGACCGGGAATTCGTAGTCGAACTGCCTCACCTGACGGCGGGTCGTGGCCATGACGTCCGCCCGGCTCATCACTTCCAGGCTTACCGACGACTGGTGCTTCCATTCAGTGGTCAGCGAACCGCTGACGGAGGCGGTGATGCCGAGCAGCAGGTCCGCCCACAGCTCACCGGTGCCCGTGGCGGAAGTCGTGGCCGTCGTCGTGCTCGTCGCCTCTGTCTGGGACTCCTGGTCGACGCCCTGATTGTCCTTGCTGTTCTTCAGGGTGGTCTTCTGGTACTGCTGCATCGCCATGCTCTTCTGCATCTCCTGCTGCAGCGATGCGATGGACTTCGCTCCGAAGGTGAGCTTCACCTCGCCTTGGAGCGACCAGTTGATCGTGTTCGAGACGGAGAATTCGACCGTGTCCGTCACGGTTATTTTGACGGGGTCGGTTCCGTTGATGTACGTCTGCTTGGAGATCATGTCGGGCGGCGGCTGCGTGATGTCGCTGCGCTCTTCGACGACCGGTACGCCCATGTTCATGTATGCGCGCCACCCGCGCTCCTGCGCCGTCTTCTCGTCCTCGGGAAACTCGCCGTAGCGCTTCTTGTTCAACGAGAATCCGATGGGGCTGATCGGCTCGCCCCCTCCTTCGGGGGTCCTCTTCAGCGCGCCCCGTAATTTGTTACGTTCCAGGATTGCTTCGGCCTTGGCCGGAATTTCGAGCTCGTCCTGGTTCCGCGTGGTGAGCGGGTGGCGCATGAACACGTCGTTGATGTAGGCCTTGCCCACATCACTCTTCGCGCTTTTCTCCGACATGTACCTGAGGTCTCCCTGCGTCGCGGAAATGAATGATCTTTCCGGTGCATGGTGAAACTACGCGACAGGTGCAGGATGATCATCGAGAGGAAATGGCCATGGGGTGAAAACCGGACAACCCCCTTTCCACCTGCGGGATCACCCTTTCGGCGAAGGCCGGACCGGCCCGTCCCCCGGCGGCGTGGGACCTCCGGTCTGGCCGGATCCCTGGTCACGGACCGCGTGCGGGGGCCGGGGCGGTGGGGAAGTGGCGGGGATGTGCCGCTGCCGGGGACGCGCCGCTCTTGCGGGTGTGCGCCGGTACGAACCGGCGGCGCGTCGTGCCGTACGTGCACGGGCCGGCCGGAGTGGGTCAGGCCGGAGCGGGCCGGGTCGTCCGGGCGCAGCGCCTCCTCGGGGGCCGGCCGCCAGGCAATGGGGTGCCTGGAGCGATCCGCCGTACCTCCCGCCGCGTACAGCCCGCCGCGCCGGGCAGACGGGAGCGCCACTGTCCAGGAAGCCTCCGCCCGATCAGGGGACGGTCTGCACGACCGGGATCTCGAACGGCTGCCTGTTGTTCTCGGTGTTCCGGTCGTCGGTGCTGCTCACCTCGACCCAGCCGCCGGTCAGGCCCCCGAGGGGCACGGCGGTGCCGAGCCGCACCGGGATGTGTGCCGTGGCGCTCTGGAACTGCGGAAGCCCGGCCGGGAAGGTGCAGCGCACCCCGTGGCCGTTCTCCGAACTCGGAGCAGTTCTCCGGGAAGAACGGCGCCTCCGCCGTGACGTCGTCCGCCGCCGGGCACTGGTGGTCGGCGCGGCCTTGATAGCCACCATCGGTGGGGCGGGCCAGCGCCAGCAGTTGCAGGTACAGGGCTGCTGCGTCGGCGCCCACCCCGAGGGCGGCGCCGGCCTCTGCCACCAGCTCCGGGACGCTGAGGGCCGGGTTCAGCTCGTAGCCGCCGGGCGGGACCGGGGTGTCGGCCGCTCGGGTGAGCATCCGGTCGGCGCCGGCGCCGCGGACCGCCTGACTCGGGGAAGACGTCGAGGAGGGCGGCGAGGGCGTCGTCGTCCTGCGGGTGGTCGGCGAGCAGGGCGGCGACCGCGTCGAGCAGCGTGTCCGGTACGGCCTTCCCGCGTGCGGCGCCGACCGTGCCGGCCAGTACCCGGGCCTCTTCGGAGCCGTCCAGGCCCGCGGCGCGCGCCGAGGCACGGACCCGGCGGGCCAGGTCGGCGGGGAGCTCGCCGGGCGAGGCCGCCCCGCGGCGAGGACCCGTACGAACTCGTCGTGCGCGGCGGCCGGGTCCAACGCGGCGGCCAGCCAGGCCTGGTGCCCGCTCAGCTCCTTGACGGGGAGGGCGCCGCCGCGGGCGGGGAGCAGGACGTTCTGCCGCCGCCAAGCCGGGTCCACGGGCAGGTCGTGCTCCCGTTCCGCGGTCCGGGCCCGGGTGTAGGCCCGCCCTGCGGCGCGCGTGTCCCACGAGACGAGCCGGTGCGCCACCGTGTCCCAGTACCAGGGCAGATGGGCCGGGGGGAGCCGGCGGGCGAGGCCGGCCAGCTCGTCCAGGGCGCGGCCGGCCTTCGGGTACGCCCGTGAGATGCGGTCGCGGACGTCGTCGAGCAGGCCGCGCGCGGCGTCCTCCGCGCCCTGTTCGTGCGAGCGGGCCCAGTCCACGTAGGCCTCGGAGCGGCTGGGGTCCGACGGGAGCGGGACGGCAAGGTTCACGATCCGATCCTGGCATGCGCCACTGACACCGCCGGCCTGGGCGCCGCCCCAGCGGCAATCCTCCTGCTTCGAGGACGTCGTGCGGCTGCTCAGGTCAGGGAGGCCGGCGTCACGGTCGTCTTCGTATGACATCCGTGGACGCAGGCCCCGGACCGGATGCCGTGATCGTCCAGGGCACGGCCACCGCGGCAGCGGCCGGTGCCCGCACGCTGTGCCAGCACCGCCTCGCGGAGCTCGTTGCGCAGCTGGTCGAGGAAGGTCCACAGGTCGGGGGCGGCAATGCGGTGGCCGTAGTCGCTCACGTCGTAGCTCGAACCCTCATAGGCGCCGCCGGAGAGGTGGCAGACGTGCCCGGTGGAGGTACTCACCGCGTACATGCCCCCGCCGCCGTCGGTGGCGAACACCGTCACGGTGTCGTCGACCGCACCGGTCACCTCCATGAGGCATCCCGCCAGGATGCCGCTGGCAACCTCCTGGGCACCGGCGATCCAGATCCCGTTGTTCAGGTCCATCAGCTCGACGGCACCGAGCGCCGCGTAGTAGTCCAGCAGCGCACCGGTGACGCCCGCCTCGGCGAGGCAGGCGACCGCCCGTGCCCCGTCGTCCGCCTCGGCCATGTTCACGGCGTACCCGGACGGGGCGTATCCGTAATAGCCCTCGAAGCCGTCCACGAATGCGGAGGCAAGGGACGTCATTTCCTCGCCCCAAGCGTGGAGCCGGAACACGACGTCGTTCATGGTGAAACCCTTGAAGTCGATGAGGGTGCAATGGTGCGCCATCCGGTGCGCGACGATACGACCGGACGGGGAGGGCGGAGAACGCGGCCGGCCTCGCCGGCCCGGACCGCGGCCCTCTCCTCGGTCCGGTCAGTCCTGTCACTCCTGGCTCCGGTTGCACCCTGTTCTCCGCACTGGAAGCCGCCTGCCCGGCAGCGCTCGTACGAAGATCATTAGTAGACGCTCGTGCAACAATCGCGGTTCACACACGGGTATCCGTGTGCGCGAGGGTCAAGAGGAGCGGCACGCACGTGCGGGGGAGAACGGTGAACACGACGGCCGGCAGGACAGCGGCGGTCATCGCATTGGCGGCCTTGACAGCGCTGACCGGATGCGCCGACGAAGAGTCCGAAACGGGACGTTCCGGCTCCTCCCCGGCTCCTTCCCGTACGCACGCGAAGCCATGGGAGCCGCCCGCTCCCGCACCCGACCGCGACGCGGTAGACCGCGAGGTCGAGGCAGCCGCCGTGAAAGCGAAGCTCATCGGTTTGTCCCCGTCGGCGGACCCCGCCGCCACCGGCCCCTCGGGCGAACGGCTGGCCCCGTGCACAACAATGTGGTCCGGCTTCCCCGACGCCCCGGCGGGCAAGGGGACGACCGGCGCCAAGCCGTACGCGGCTGCCGTGGCGGAGCTGGAGAAGCGCGGATGGCAGCGCGAGAGCCGTACCGAACGCGGACGGCTCGTCCTGGTCTCGCTCAAGAAGGGGGACTGGAGCATCCGCAGCAGCCTCAAGGAAAGCGACCGCACCGATGTGATCACCTTCATCGGTGTGCACGACAGCTGCGCCCCCGGACTGCCGGAGCTTCCCGAACTGCTCACCCTCCTGCTGTCTGCGACCACATCACACTGAGCGGGCCGACGCCGGTGGAGGCCTCTCCCACGGACTCCTGATCACCGACGCCTGAACTCCCGGCAGGAGTTTCAAGACAGGCACGGCTTGCGTTGACGGCCCGGTGGCCGACCTCAGGTCGGCTTGCGCCACACGGAGATGTGCTTCGCGGAGTCCTGGGTGAACGGCGCCCCGTCCCAGTCCGCGACGCGTCGTTCCATCTCGAGCCCGGCGATCCGGGCCATCAGGTCGAGCTCTGCCGGCCAGGCGTAGCGGTGCCGGGAGTCGTCGCGGCGGTAGCGGCCGTCGTCGCCGTCGCGGGTGAAGTGGTGCGAGACGAGAATCTGCTTGACGAGGTCGAAGGTGTCGAAGCCGAGATGCTGCTCGGAGACGTCGAACGGCACCGCGACCTGGCCGGGCGGCAGGAACCGCAGCGGCGGCACGCCCAGCTCGATGACGAATCGGCCGCCGGGCTCCAGATGGCGTGCGGCGTTGCGGAAGCACTCGACCTGCTCGTCCTGCGTGAGCAGGTTCGTGATGGTGTTGTAGACGAGATAGACGAGGGTGAACTCGCCGGCAACGACGGTGGTGGCCATGTCCCCGATGACCACCGGGAGCGTCTCCTCGTCGACCTTGCGCCGCAGCACAGCTGCCATGTGCTCGGACAGTTCGATGCCCACTACCGGTACGCCGCGTTCCCGGAGCGGGACGCCCACTCGTCCGGTCCCGATGGCGAACTCCAGTGCCCGGCCGTCTCCGGCGAGTTCGGCGAGGAAGGCGATGGTCGGTCCGAGAACGGCGGCCGAGGACGCCTCGGTCTCCTCGGCGTCGTAGCGGTCGGCGGTCGCGCGGGTCCACAGCTCACTGCTCGTCACGGGCCGCCACTTTGCCGGGTACCGAGGGGTGCTGTCGACGCATTTACCTTCCACCGGCTCCGATCAGGCGGACGGGGCGAGCCGGTACAGACCATGCGGGCGTAACCAGGGTGCCCCCGGCAGCCGTTGGAATCTGCGTGAAGAGAACCGAAGAGAGCACACCGAGAACAACCGCGCTGTCGTCAAAGTGATCCGCGGGGACGCTGAGGCCCGGTCCTCCGCACCGCCCACGCGGCGCCGGTCGGGTGAGGTGAGGCGTTCAGGACGGCGGACATGCCGATGCCGCCGGTGCACAGTGCGGGGCCG
Organism: Streptomyces sp. NPDC037401; assembly: GCF_055602345.1. Classification (NCBI taxonomy): domain Bacteria; kingdom Bacillati; phylum Actinomycetota; class Actinomycetes; order Kitasatosporales; family Streptomycetaceae; genus Streptomyces; species Streptomyces sp. NPDC037401. Next base: position 65,013 of record NZ_JBVJWO010000006.1, on the reverse strand, counting down.
GAAGATCACCCTGCCGGCCTTTCCCGGCGATGGCGTCGTGCACCTTGACGCGCAGGCGGCGCTGCCCCCTCTCCCGGCTCCCTCCATCAGTTCCTTCGTGCCACCGCCGTGTTCGGCCTGTCGCTCTTACCGGTCTCCTTGACGGGGCGGCGGTGCATCGCGGTGGGCGAGTGGTCCGGGACCGAGGCCTGGGACGGCTGCGTCCGGGGCGGGAGATGGGACGCCGGGCTGCGGCGCGGCACGAGTTTGGTCAGGGACACGCCGGCCATGAGCAGGGTGGTGGCGGCGACCACGGTGGCGAGGGCATGGAAGCCGTCCCTCCTCGAGGCGAGCGCTGACACGCCGCCGACACCCAGAAGACCGGCCACCGGCATTCCTCCGTACACGAATCTCCTTTCACGCGGTGCGAGGGGTGGGACCCCGCCCGGTGGGTCGTGAATTCAGGTGGCGATCCAGCGCTCTTCCCGGCGCCGGGCCATGTCCCAGAGGGAGCGGACGTAAACAGCGTGCTGGAACATGTCGTAGGCCAGCTCTATGGCGAGGGTGCCCGCGATCATTTGAGCCCGCCAGCCTGCGTCGCGCGCCGTCATCACCTTCTCGGCGACGAATATCAGACCGATCGCCAGCCAGAAGCGCGAGAATTGCGGGCGTCCCCTGGCAAGCATCCATGCGGTGAACACCAGGTAGAGTGCGAGGAAAATGACCGAAAGCCCCATGAACGCCTGACGGATGAAGTACGGCGCCGTGACCCGGGTCCAGCCGTAGTCGCGCAAATTCTCCAAGGCGCCGCGTTGCCAGCGGAGCCGCTGATGCCAGAGTTTCGGAATGGTGGTCATGACTTCGGTGACCACGCCGCATCCGGGCGGGGAGACGGTGCGGTAGCCGAGTGTTCGCACGGCCTTGGTCATTTCGTCGTCCTCGGTGAGCGAGGCGAGGGAGTAGTACGACGCCCCACCGCCGAGGAGACCGGTGAGCCGGGCCTCCTTGACCTCGCGCAGGGTGGCCACCCGGAAGAGGGTGGCAGTGCCGGTGAGCACGTCGGCGCGATAGTTCCGACGCGATATCTCACGGGCGTAGCGGTGGAATTCGATGCGCTGGAGCGCGCCGAGCAGTCCTCCGCCGCGCTCGCCGTAGAAGATGCCGCCGACCGCGCCGACCTTCCGGTCCATCGCCTCGATGGCGCTGGAGAGGAAGGTCGGCCAAAGAGTGGTGTCGGCGTCCTGGACGAGCACCAGATCCTCGTCGCGCAGTGTGGGCAGGGCCTGGTCGAGGGCTTGGTTGAGCGCCCCTGCCTTCTTGTGCTGGTTGTTCTCGGATGCGATGACCTCCGCGCCGGACCGGCGCGCGACGTCGGCGGTCGCGTCTGTGCAGTTGTCGGTGACCACCACGACACGGTCGGGAGCGCGTCGTTGCCGGCCCAGCGCCGCGATGGACGCGGCGATGCGCTCGGCCTCGTTGTGCGCGGGGATCAGCGCCACGATCCGCGGCCTGGCCGTGCGGGGGCGGCGGTCGTCGTCACCGATTCGTCTGCGACCGTAGCGGCTGCGGGCGCGGGTGAAGAACCTGGCAAGGAGCATGGTCGGTCAAGCGCCGGCGCGGGGCGTGATGGTGACGGTGGCGTGCCCGGTGGCGAAGACGGGGCTGCCGACCTCGAAGCCGACGGTTACGGTCCCGGGGGTGGCGTCGTGCTCCACGGCCATCGCCGGGTAGACGGACGCCCACTTGCCGGGTGCGAGCTCCAGCGGGAACACCGGGCAGGTCAGGGTCCGGTTTCCGTTCGAGCGCTCGGCCGCGACGGACGTCTCGTTCGGGTCGTCGTCCTGCCGGGTCATCACGAGGCGGTCCTCGATGAAGTACAGGCCCTCGGGGGCCGTGAAGACCGCCCGGTGCGTACCGATCCGGCGGTTGCCGACGTTGGTCAGAGTCAGCACCGAGGGATACTGCCAGCTCTGTCCCTGCTTGACCGTTGACTGCTGGAGCTTGCGCTGCTCGACGGTGAGGAGCGTGCTGCCACCCCCGGAGCCGTCCAGACGGACATGGGCGAGCAGCATGCCCGAGTGGCCGTCGGCGTTGGCGCCGAGGTCGGGGTGAAGGCCGGCCCTGCCCGGGTTGGCGAACCGCACGGTCACCTGCTGATGGCCGTCGGGTACCCGGAAGGACAGGCGGCGCTTGCGCCATGCCGGATCGTTGATCCGGTCGTCGCTGTGGGAGGCCTTGCCGCCCTTGCCGGAGTAGTACTGGATGTAGTCCTCGCGGAGCAGCGTCCGGCCGTCGGTCTCGACCTCGACCCGCAGATACGCGGGCCGGCCGATGTCGTGTCCCGGCCACATGTTGTAGCCGTGGTAGAAGGACAGCTCGTAGGCCTGCCCGCCCGTGGCCGGGACGGTCTGCTCGATGAAGCCGAGCGTGCCGTTGCCGTTGACGTCGAGGAGGTTCTCGGAGGCGGCGAACGGGTGCTCGGGGTCCTGCGGAAAGTGACCGTCGGCGGCGCCGTTGATGAGGTCGACGGCGTCCTGCGCCTCGGCCGGGTGCTCGGTCTTTCCGTTTCCGGTGTACGTCCCCCAGGACCAGCCGCCGAGGCCGATGAACTGGTCGCCATTGTGCCGGCCGGCGGCCATGATGCCGCGGTTTCCGGTTCCCCAGTCGGCCCCCTGCCTGAACGTGTACTCGGAGAAGCTGCCGTTCCTGACGAGATTCATGACTACCTCATTCATCGGAGAGTGCCGCCGGAATGTTTTATTCCTGAATCAGCAGTGGTCCTTGTCTGCCGGTCAAGGAAATCCGGGTGGTGGAGCGGCGTCAATACCGCCGCCTCGCTTTGGGTTTACCGAGTGTCCGGACCTGCATCGTATTGCCGAGCTCGCGCAACCGGGTCGACTGCACCGTGCGGAGATCCCGGGCAAGAGGGCGGATCGCGCCGCTCGGGGAAACGAATGTCAGTCGATTTTCCGTAACCTCAAACCTCGTGGGTTGCCGGCGGAAACCGCATGGCTACGGGCTGCGGCGTGTGCTGTCGGGGCGTTTTCCGGCCCGCACGCCGGGCTTCGGGTGTTGTCCGAAGAGCGAGGTAAATTTCGTACGCGAACACGGGTAGGCTCGATCGGGCCCGCCGGATCTGCCATCGCCTCTCTCCGCAAGCAGACATGTTCTCTGCCGGGGTCCGGTTGCCAATGGGCCATGAATTCGCGCAAGCGTTCCAGTACTTCCGCCTGAGACGGTGTGCTGCCCGAGGCGGCATGCCATGTTCGGACAGGAGAACCAGCGATGACCAAGAACAGCAGTGCTTCCGCGCAGGCGGCGGCCTTCCCCGATGGCACCATCATCACGACGGCGGGCAACGGCCAGGCGGGCTTCGTCGCCGACGGCGGCCCCGCAGTCGGCACCAAGTTCCACTATCCGTACGGCGCCGCCATAGACCGCTCGGGGAACATCTACATCGCCGACTCCCACAACCACCGGGTCCGTAAGATCACACCGGACGGGATCGTCATCACCGTGGCCGGCACCGGCACCGCAGGGTTCGTCTCCGACGGCGGCCCCGCCGTCGCCACCCCGCTCCACTATCCGACCGGTGTGGCCGTGGACTCCGCGGGCAATCTGTACATCGCAGACCGGCACAACCACCGGATCCGCAAGGTCGCCACCAACGGCATCATCACGACTGTCGCCGGCAACGGCAACGCCGGATACATATCCGACGGCGGCCCCGCCGTCGCCACCCCGCTGAACTACCCCTGGTCGGTGGCGGTCGACGCGGCGGGCAATCTCTTCATCAGCGACACCAACAACCACCGGGTCCGCAAGGTCGCGGCCAACGGCAACATCACGACCGTGGCCGGCAACGGGACGGCGGGGTTCATCTCGGACGGCGGCCCCGCCGTCGCCACGCCCCTCCACTACCCCCACGACGTGACCGTGGACTCGGCGGGAGCCGTCTACATCGCGGACCGGTACAACCACCGGGTCCGCAAGGTCGCAGCGAACGGCAACATCACGACCGTGGCCGGCACCGGCACCGCCGGATACGTCGCGGACGGCGGCCCCGCCGTCGCCACCCACCTCCACTACCCGGCCGGCATAGCCGTGGACCAGGCGGGCAACCTGTACGTCGGAGATACCAACAACCACCGCGTCCGCAAGGTCACCGTCACCGGAATCATTACCACGGTGGCGGGCACCGGTACGGCCGGATACGTCGCGGACGGCGGTCCCGCGGCGGGCACCCGGCTCTACCACCCCTTCGGAGTGGCGGTGGACGGCTCCGGGAGCCTGTACGTCACGGACTCGTACAACCACCGTGTCCGCCGGGTGTACGGCGTGGCCACGGTCGTGCCCCCGACGCCGCCCATGGCCGATCTGTACGGCGAGGTCGTCGCCCCCTCCGCGGTCCCGCGCGGCCAGGAGTTCGACCTCGGGGCGCGGATCAGGAGCCGGGGCCCGGCCACGGTCGACGGCGAACTGGTCACAGTGGTGTTGAACCTGCCCTACGGACTGGTCGGCGGGGCCGGCACGGAAAGCGGCGACCGCAGGCTCAGTCGTACGTTCACCGGCTCCCAACTGGTCGCGTTCGGCGCTTCCCTGGACGGCGTTTTCCGGATCAAGGCACCCGAGTCCACCAAGCCGGGGACGTACGAGGCGACCCTGGAGATCCAGTACGGCGGCGATCTCAACCTCAAGGACAACACCTTCACACTGCCGATCACCGTGACCGTGCCGGCGCCGGTGGCCGACGAGACCGCACTGACGGTCTTCCAGGAGGTGGTGCCCGAGAGTGCCCCGGGCCAGACCAGTCGCTGCAATCTGCGCTTCCTCGCACCCACCGGCCAGCCGGTCAACCCCGGGGTGCTCATTCAGCGCTACACCGCCCCCACCGGCTTCGTCTTCACCGGTCAGCCGGTCTTCGCCTACCACAACACGGTCGAAGGCGTGATCTCGGGCGCTCTCGACCACGAGGTGTACGACTCCGGGCGCACCCTGATCATCCGAGCGAATCCGCATCTGAACACCACGGCGAGTGACACCGGCAGCCTCGTCTACACCATCCCGATGCGTGCTCAGCAGGACGCTACGACCGGTCTGAAGAGCGACGGCTCGGCCAGCATCGGCAAGCGGGCCCCCGTACAGATCGTGGGCAAGGTCATCGGCTCGCCGACGGGGCTGTCCGCCCGCGTGGTCCAGTCGCGGCCGGAGAACGCCCGCGTGCGGCCCGGCCAGCAGTGGGTGTACCCGGCGGTGCTCACCATCACCAACACCGGGCAGCGCACCATCGACGCCCAGCAGCTCGTGCTCACCGCCCCCGAGGGAATGCGGTTCACGCAGGACCAGCTGGCGATGTCCCGGGAGGGCGAGACCCAGGAGATCGTCAGTGTGGGCGAGCGGTCCAACGGCAACCGCACCCTGACCCTCCGTGATGTGAGGTTCGAGCTCGCCCGGGGCAAGTGGGCGGTCGTCTACCCGGAGATGGAGGTCGACGAGGACGCCCAGCCGGGCACCGTACGGGTGGGCCTCGAACTCGGCAGCCCCGCCTTCGCGTCGGGCTTCGCCACGCTCACCGTCGAGTCCCGCTGACCCGCCGGCCAGAGTAGAGCAGACGCAAGCAGAGCGAAATGAGCCCGCCTGACCGGCAGTTCTCCCGCAGAAGCCGCATGCACCGGATGGCGGCCGCCACGGGCGCGGGAGTCGGTCAGGCGGGCCAAGTCTCCCGCCCCGGGCGCACATCGGCAGGAGCACAGCGGTGAGCAACGATATTGCCGTCGCACACGCGGCGGCCTCGTACGCGATCGGGTGCGGCGGTTGAACGGCTCGGGCAGCGGCGGGACACCGGGCGCCGACCTCTCCAACGAGAAGGTGGACCCGACCTGGGAGTGGGGCAGCGGACGTACGAGGCCGCGAACATGAAGATCGTGAACACGGGCCGGACCGGGATCGTCGCCGCACAGCTGACGTTCCGCGCACGGAACGGACTGTGGTTCCCGGAGAGTACCCTCGGTTTCTCCACGGAGGCGGGCGACTTCAGCCACCCGGCGGAGGTATTGTCCGACAGGTTCACGCTATCTGCCACGACGTCCCCCTCGACCTCGCTCCCGGGCAGTGGGCAGCCGTCTATCCCCAGGTGGCGGCCGTGCACAACGCCTCCCTGGGGGACACGACCATCGACGTCGCCCTGGGCGAGCCCTGCTTCGCCACGGGCACGGCTACGGTCACGGTCTTCAAGACCGGCCGCCGCCGAGGGCGTCAGAACACCGAGATCGTCAGCCGCTCCATGGAGGTCGCGGAAACGGAGCACTGAGCTGGGGTGGTTGGCCTGGATCTGCCGTCCACCCCAGCTCTCTCCGGGCCCGCTGGCTCGTCCGGGGGTCAGAGGCGGGTGGCGAACACCTGGGTCCAGTAGTTGTTCGGCTGGGCGCGGGCGACGCCGATCTCCTTGAACGCGCAGTTCAGGATGTTCCGCTTGTGGCCCGGGCTGCGCATCCAGCCGGCCATGACCTTCGAGGCGCTGGTGTATCCGTAGGCGACGTTCTCGCCGTAGGTACGCCACTGGTAGCCGGCCCGGGTGATGCGCTGGCCCGGGTTGGATCCGTCGGAGCCGGTGTGCGACATGCTCCGGTGGGCGGCCATGTCCTTGCTGTGGTTCACGGCTGCCTTCGTCAGCTTCTTGTTTACCTTGAGGGCCCTGCAGCCGACCTTGGCGCGCTCCTTGTTGACGAGGGCCACGACGCGCTCGGCTGCGGTGGGTGCGGCCGCCGCCGGTGCGGCCGCCGCTTCCCGGCCGGCGGGTGCGGCGCCCGCTTCTTCGGTGCCCAGTCCCGCCATGGCCACGGGTATGCCTATGACGCCGAGGGTGACGGCCCCGACGGCCATCGTCTTGTAATGCCTCTTCTTGCCGTGCTTCTGCATGCGTGACCTTCTTCGGTGTTCGCGAAGCGTCGGGATCCGCAGCAGCTGCCGGGGCCCGACGGGGCCGCCATTCTTAGGAGCCTCGCAACGGGCTGACAAGTCCCGGCACTTGCCCGGTCGTGCGGCGCGCCGTACTCGACTTGAAATGGATGCGCCGACGTGCAAGGCGGTCGCGGAGCGACTGCCGTGAAATACCTGATGAATCATCAAAAGCTCGTGCCAGCTGGGAGTTCCACTTTGGCGTCTCGCCATTCGAGACAGTCATTTCGGCGGTAAGGGGAATGTCCGCTCTCGGTGTGCATATCTCGACATAGCCGGGACGAGAGGGCGGTCGTGATCCTTCCGTAATCAGGTTGGTGCGGGTGATCCATGTCACCGCCGAGACCCCCGGGGACGGGGACCGGGGGCGTACCCGGTCCGCGAGCCGTGGCCGCCACCGTCGCTCGATCTCCGCAGCCCGTATCCTCGCCGTGCAGCAAGGAGGACCGCATGGAACGAACGGGCGACGGGACGGCAGAGGGCGCTGACGCGCCGACCGTGCTCATCGTGGACGGCGCGAACGTGGTCGGATCGGTTCCCGACGGCTGGTGGCGAGACCGCAAGGGTGCCGCGGAACGGCTCCGCGCCCTCCTGGCGGAGCGCCGGGCGGGCGAGGAGATCATCCTCGTCGTCGAAGGCGCCGCGCGCGGCATCGGGTCCGTACCCGGTGTCCGGGTGGTGGACGCCCCTGGTGAGGGCGACGACCTGATCGCCGACCTCGCCGCCGCACACGCCGCCCGCGATTGCGTCGTGGTCACCGCGGACCGTGCCCTCCGCGCCCGGGTCCACCTCCTGGGCGCGCGCACCGCAGGCCCCCGCACGGTCCGTCCGGCACCCTGAGGTGCGAGGGCGACGGCGTATGTCCGGGCCGCCTGCCGCTTCAGAACGGCGCGCGCCGGATCGACTCGGTCCATCCCCCGTCGGGGGCCGGCCACCTGCTCGACGCACTTGCCGTGCCGCGCCCGGCTCCCGACCCTACGGTGGCGTCATGAGCGACCCGCAGAAGAACAAGACCACGGCTCAACTGTTCTACGACCTGATGTTCAACCAGTGCCGCCCTGCCGAGGCGGTCGACCTGTACGCCGGTGACACCTACATCCAGCACAATCCACACGTCGGCGACGGCAAGCAGGCGTTCATCGACTACTTCGAGCGCATGGCCGCCGAGTACCCGGGCAAGCGGGTGGAGGTCAAGCGCGCCTTCGCCGAAGGCGACCACGTGATCCTGCACTGCCACCAGACCTGGCCCGAGGAGGAGTACGCCGGGATCGACATCTTCCGTTTCGACGCAGGCGGCAAGATCGTCGAACACTGGGACGTCCTCCAGGTGATCCCGCCCACCTCCAAGAACGACAACACCATGTTCTGACACCGCGCGGCGAGCCCACCCCCGAAAACCGCGGAGCCGCCGCGCGCCGCCCCACTCGTGGTGGGAGCGGCGCGCGGCGGCTCGGGCACAGGCGTACGGAGGCAGCGGGCCTTGGGAAGGCCCTACCGCGCTATCCGATGGTGAGGAAGGTGTGCCAGTCGTCCTCGTCGCGTCCGCTGGCGTCGCCCAGCCACTGGGTGGTGCCGCCGCGCATCAGGTACTGGTACCCGATGTTGTTGACGGCCCAGATGTCGGGGATGCCGTCGCCGTTGGCGTCGGGGGTGCCGACGACCTTGGGGATGGCGGCGCGGCCCCAGCCGGTGGTGGCGTACGTGTAGTCCTTGGCGTCCGCGGAGGCTGCGGCGGAGCCGAGGGAGGCGAGGTCGACGCCGCCGGCCGCGCCGGGCTTGCCCTTGCGGAGGGCGAGGCCGCGGTTGGGGTCGTTGTCGTCGCGGAAGATCAGGTCGGGCACCTGGTCGCCGCTGATGTCGCGGACTCCGACGATGTCGCGCTTGAGCCAGGCGGTGGCGGACAGTCGCTTGGCCTCCGTGAAGGAGCCCCCGGTGTAGCCGGTGAAGGCCCAGAAGGCGTCCCCGATCCGGGCGAAGGCGTCGGGCAGGCCGTCGCCGGTGACGTCCTCGGTGGTGACGAGCTGGTCGAGGGTGCCGGGGTCCGGGGAGCCGGCCGGCAGGAGGATCTCCATGCGGCGGCCGATGTCGAAGCGGCCCGCTCCGTCGCCGGGGTACACGTACAGCCGGCCGTCCGGCATGCGGGCGATCAGGTCGGTGATTCCGTCGCCGGGGAACCAGTCCACGGAGTGGCTGATCAGGACCGGCCTGCCGTTCTGGGTCTTCCAGTAGCCGGCGGGGGCGGGCTTGTCGCCGTCGACCGCTCCGGGCATCCAGGCGTCGGTGTCGCCGTTGGGCTCGGAGTTGTACGTACGGAGGTTGCCCGCCGCGTCCACCGCGAGGATGTCGGGGTAGCCGTCGCCGGTGACGTCGCCGGGCTTGTCGAGCCCGGCGCGGGGGCGCACGTAGAAGAGGTACTCGGTGGGCGCGGAGATGTTGCCGGCCTTGTTGACCGTACGGACGTACAGGACGTTGGGACCGGCGGTGTCGACCTTGAGCTTGATGGAGGCCAGCGCGAGCTCGGTGTTCCAGACCCAGGTCTTCTGGTCGTACAGCGGGTGGTTGAGGCTCCACTGGTACTCGCGGATGTCGTCCGCCTTGGCGCCGTTGCCCAGGACCTCGATCCACTGGTCCGGGGTCCCGGCGGGAGCGCTGCTCCACTGCGCGCCGTCGGGGCCGGGCGCGGGGAAGTGGACCGAGCGGACGGCGGGGCTCGGCGGGGCGGTGTGGTCCACGGTGAACGTGCACCATCCGCCGCCCCCGGAGTCGAGGGGGCCGCTGCCCGGGGATCCCGAGCCGTCCCAGTCGACGGTGCGGGAGAGCCAGTAGTACTTACGGCCCGCCGGGAACTTGTCCCAGGGCAGCTGCTTGGTGATCACGCCTTCGCTGTTGGGCCACAGCCACTCGTTCCAGATGTTCTGGCCGCTCGAGGCGTCCCAGATCTCGAGCTGGACCTGCTTGAGGTTGCCGTCCGGGTCGGTGCCCTTGACCTGGAAGGTCAGGTCGGTCTTGCCGATGCTGGTCCCGTTGCCACTGGTGAGGCATGCGCCGCCCGGGGAGGTGCTCATGTTCGCGGCAACCGGGATGTCGGGGAGCTTGTTGTACTCGATCTCGATGTACGGGGCCGTCTCGCCGTTGGCGATGAACTTCTTCCAGTAGTACGGGTCGGACTCGTTCGGCGCCTTGAAACCGAGCGACAGCGCGCCCCACCGGCCGTTGGCGGCCTCCGTGACCAGGCCCTTGATGTCGGGCGCGATCCAGTTGTCCGGGCAGGAGCTGTTGTAGCCGTACGCGGCGTCCTCGCTGGCGACCTTCTTGCCCCAGTAGCCGGTGGTGTTGTTCCAGGTGCTGGAGGAGGAGATGAACGGGGTCGAGTAGACGTCCATCACGCGCTTGTTGCAGGACCAGGCGTACGTCTGCAGGGCCCGCACGCGGGCGGACTTGATGCCCGCGCCGTGGAGCTCCGTACCGAAGTAGAAGTTGAAGATGGCACGGGAGGTGCCGCCGGTGGTGGACTCGTAGCCGACGCGCGCCTCGTTGGTGCCGGACGCGTTGAAGTTCTGGCCGTTGTAGAAACTGCTGTTGCCCGAGGTCTTGTACAGGTGCGTCCAGGAGTGCTTGTGGCCCTTGAACGACGGGTCGATGAAGACCGGGTACGCGGTGTCGGGCGCATCGAGCAGGGCGCGGTCGGGGCGGAGCGAGAGCTTGCCGCCCTTGAGCGTCCCCTTCGCCACTGCCATGCGGGCGCCCTCGGCGCCCGCCAGGCCGGGGAGGCCGAGGGTGGTGTGCCGCCGCGCTGCCGCTGATGTCGCGGCCGCGGCGGCAGGACGCTCGCCGCCGGTCGCGGTCACCTTGCCGCTGGAGTCCCACATCAGGGGCGAGGCCGCGCCGGCGACCTCCTTCCCCTTGGCGTTCCGGGCGCTGAGCGCGCCGGAGACCGGGTCGAGGCGGAACTTCAGGGTCGGCGAGGCCAGCCGGTAGTTCAGCTCGTCGAGCAGCGGGTCGGCGGCGGCCTTGCGGTCCTTGACCACGAGGAGGTGGGAGTAGCCCCCGTCCTGCGCGGTCATCAGCAGGTCGATCCCGGGCCGTACGTTCTCGTAGAGGGCGCGCGGTCCGTCGATCACGGGCTCGGGCAGGGCTCCGGGCCAGGCCACCGTCATGGCGTGGCCGTCGACGGTGAGGCTGACCAGGGGCCCCTCGGCGGCGGATGCGGTGCCTCCGGCCGTCTGCCCTGCGGCCTGTCCGGACGTCTGGCGGCCGGCGAGCGAGCGCGAAGCACGCTGTCCGGCGCCGACGGGGCTCCCGCCGGCGAAGACCAGTCGCCCGTTGACCGCCTTGGGCGCGTACCCGCCCTCGACACGCTGAAGGTTCGTGTCGATCGGCTTCCACTGCGACCCGACCCTGGCGCGCACCGTGCTGCTGTGGACCGTGGCCTTGAGGCGGCCGGAGGGCTGCGCCCAGACGGTCATGTTCTCGGTGCGGTCCTCGGTGACCTCGACCGCCTTGCCGGTCTTCTTCGCCCGCCGGATCGCCTCGGGCGCACCGAGGGGCCCGGTGCCGGCATCGGCCTGCTGCGCTCCGCCCTCGGAGGGCGCGGAGGCGGCGGGCTCCCAGAGCCGGATCCCCACGGGCACGGCCACCGCGACCGCCAGGAGCGCGGCGAGCGCACCCTTGGCCCGCCGCATCCGCGGCCGGGTGCCGTCCTGCGGGCGTGCCTGTCCCGCCTCGTTTTCCTTTGTGGGCACAGCCGTTGCAGGACTCTCGTCCACGGACTCACTCGCAGCCACGCTTGCTTTTCTCCCCCCTCGGGCGGCGACTCGCCGCCTTCGGTCCATCGCGAAATCGCGGTGCGCGGGCGGGGCATTCCGGATCGGTTCCGGTTCTCTTATCGCCAGCCGCTTCCGCGCGTAAATGTGCGAGGTGAGCATGGACCACACAACGTGATTCGTCACGCGCCAGCCGCGCCTCGAGAGGGTCAATTTGTCGCCTAGGGGCGGTATTTCCCGCTATCCGATCACGCTAAGTGATCAGAGTCACAGACTGCCGCCACCTATGGATTTTCCACCCGCCGTGCCTTAAGAATCAGCTGGCAATTTGTCATTTCCCTGCCATGTGCGTTCCGCTTCAGCGGTGGCGCCGGCAGAGCGTGGGGGTTCTCATGTCGCCGTTTTCGGCGCATCAATTCCGCTTGCCCGGAAACGGGAAGGCACGTGCCGGGGGCGGTCGTACCGCCCGGCACCGGCGTACGGCCCGGCAGACCGGAGTCGCGCTCTCGGCGCTGCTCGTCGCCACCCTGCTGCCGAACCAGGCACTGGCCGCCTCTCCGGGCGACCGCAGCGGTGTCGTGCTGCCCGGTCTCCAGCAGGACATGCAGGCCAAGCTCGACGAGGTCGAGGCGGCGAAGCTGGACGGCTGGTCCGGTACGCCCGCCCAGCCGCCCGCCGAGTACGAGCCCGCGAAGACCGCGCCTCCGGCAGGCGGCAGCGCCGCCGTCGCACTCGCCGCGACGGCCGGCGACAGCCTGGTCCAGGTCGGCTCCCTTCCCGTCAGCATCGGCAAGGCCACGCCCACCGAGACCGAGCCGGCCCCGCCGGCCCCCACCGGGACCTGGTCCGTCGCGGTCGAGACCCGCACGGCCACCGAGGCCGCGGCCGTGGACGGCGCCATCATCACGGTGACGCCGCCCGCCGAGGGCTCCACCCCGGTCGACGTCCAGCTGGACTACGAGAAGTTCGAGGACCTCTACGGCACCGAATGGTCCACCCGGCTGGACCTCAAGCAGCTCCCCGAGTGTTTCCTGACCACGCCGGAACTCCCCGAGTGCACCGAGGCACAGGACGTGCCCAGCACCAACGACCCGAGCACCGGCACCGTACGGGCCACCATCGACCCCGCCACCGCCCCCGCCCAGGGCATGTCCACCATGTCCGGCGGCAGCCCCGTGGTCCTCGCGGCCTCCGACGGCGCCTCCGGAGCGGGCGGCACGTACAAGGCGACCTCGCTCTCCCCGTCCGGCACCTGGTCGGCCGGCGGCAGCGGCGGCGGCTTCTCCTGGACGTACCCGCTGAGCGTGCCCGCGCCGCCCGCGGGCCCCGCCCCGAAGATCTCCCTCGGGTACTCCTCCCAGTCCGTCGACGACAAGACCTCCGCCGCCAACGGCCAGGCCTCCTGGATCGGCGACGGCTGGGACTACCACCCCGGCTTCATCGAGCGGCGCTACCGCTCCTGCGAGGACGACCGCAAGGCCGCACCCGCCGCGCCGAACAACGACAACGCCACCGACAAGAAGAAGAGCGACCTCTGCTGGGCCGGCGACAACGTGGTCATGTCGCTCGGCGGCGGCACCACCGAGCTCGTCCACGACTCGGCCACCGGCCGCTGGATCCCCGCCAACGACAACGGCGCCAAGGTCGAGCGCAAGACCGACGCCGCCGTCGCCAACGGCGCCAAGGACGGCGAGTACTGGGTGGTCACCACCCGCGACGGCACCCGCTACTTCTTCGGCCGCCACGACGTCGACGGAGCCGGCGCCCGCGCCGTCACCAACTCCGTCTTCTCCGCGCCCGTCTTCGGCAACCACGCCGGCGAGCCCTGCCACCAGAGCACGTACGCGAACTCCTCCTGCACCCAGGGCTGGCGCTGGAACCTCGACTACGTCGAGGACGTCCACGGCAACGCCATGGTCGTCGACTGGGCCCGCGAGACGAACCACTACGCCAAGAACGGCAAGTTCAAGGAGAAGGTCCCCTACACCCGCGGCGGATACCCCACCGCGATCTCCTACGGCCTGCGCTCCGGAGACGTCGGTGGCGCCCCCGCCGCCAAGGTCGAGTTCACCGTCGCCGAGCGCTGCGTCAAGGAGGGCTCCTCGCAGTGCTCCGACGCCGACTTCGAGTCGACGAACTACGAGAAGAAGCAGCCCTGGTGGGACACCCCCTCCACGCTGCACTGCAAGGCCTCCGCGGCGAACTGCTACGTCTCCGCGCCCACCTTCTGGTCCCGCAAGCGCCTGACCGCCGTCACCACCTACGGCCAGCGCACCGAGGGCTCCACCGCCCTCTCCCTCGTGGACCGCTGGTCCTTCGCCCAGTCCTTCCCCAAGCAGCGCACCGACACCCACCCGCCCCTGTGGCTGGAATCCGTCACGCGCACCGGCTACGGCACCGCCAAGGACGAGGCCGGCAACCAGCTGAGCACCACCCTCCCGCCGGTGTCCTTCCTGGCCAACGTCCAGGACATGCCCAACCGCGTGGCCAAGAGCGCCAACGACGCCACCCCCGACTTCGACCGCCTGCGCGTCGAGACCGTCCGCACCGAGACCGGCGGCGAGCTGAGCGTCGCCTACTCCGCGCCCTGCCCGGTGGGCACCACCCACCCCAAGCCGGAGGAGAACACCACCCGCTGCCACCCGGTCCACTGGTCCCCGGACCCGGACCTGGACAAGCCGCCGCTGGAGTGGTTCAACAAGTACGTCGTCGACAGCGTCACAGAGAAGGACCGCGTCGCCCGCCAGCCCGACACCACCACCTCGTACACCTACGAGGGCGGCGCCGCCTGGGCCAAGAACGACGACGAGTTCACCAAGCCGGAGCTGCGTACCTACAGCGAATGGCGCGGGTACGCGAGCGTCCTCGTCAAGAAGGGCCTGACCGCCGGGGCCGGTACCTCGGACGCCACCGAGCAGTCCCAGACCCGTACCCGCTACTTCCGCGGCATGTCCGGTGACGCCGGCCGCGCCACGGTCACCGTCAAGGACTCCACCGGCACCGAGACCCTCGGCGAGGACCTGCCCCAGTACCAGGGCCAGGCCGCCGAGACGATCACGTACACCAAGGCCGGCGGCGCCTTCGTCTCCCGCACCCTGGCCTGGCCGTGGAGTCAGAAGACCGGCTCCCGGCCCAGGGACGGCACCACCCCGCTCGAAGCCCACCGCACCGGCTCCGCCCGCACCGAGGCCATCCAGTCCATCAGCGGCGGCACCTCCCGCACGGTACGCACCAAGACGACCGTCGACACCGAGTATGGCCTGCCCCAGACCGTGCAGACCGAGGCCGTCGTACCCAACGGCACCGGCGGCTGGAACACCACCGAGCAGACCTGCACCACCACCACGTACGTCCACAACACCGACAAGAACCTCGTCGGCCTGCCCCAGCGGGTCCGCGCCACCGCCGGCGACTGCACCCAGACCGCCACCGGCACCCTGCTGAGCGACACCCGCACCTCGTACGACGCCCTGAACGCCTTCGGCACGGCGCCCGTCCGCGGGCTCGCCCGGCAGACCGACTCCCACGACGGAGCCGGCACCGGCTGGATCACCACTTCGCAGGTGGAGTACGACGCCCTCGGCCGTCAGTCCAAGACCTACGACGCCGCGGGGAACGCCACCACCATCGCGTTCAGCCCGGCCACCGGCGCGGCGTTCAACGTGACCACCACCAACCCGCTCGGCCACACGAGCACGGTCAAGGCCGACCCCGCCCGCGGAGTCATCCTCCAGGTCACCGACGCCAACGACCGCAAGGTCACCACCACGTACGACAACCTGGGCCGCGCCGCTTCCATCTGGACGACCTCCCAGAACCCGGCCACGGACAAGGCCGCGTACACCTTCGAATACCGGCTCTCCGAGCACCAGCCGCCGGCCGTCACCACCCGCACCCTGCGCGACACCGGCACCTACGAGGACTCCGTCACCCTCTACGACGGACTGCTGCGCCCGCGCCAGACCCAGACCGAGGCCCTCGGCGGCGGCCGCATCGTCACGGACACCCTCCACAACGCCAACGGCACCGTCCGCCAGACCAACCACCCGTACCACGCCGAGGGCGAGCCGGGCACGGAGATCTTCGTACCGGAGACCGTCTTCCACATCCCGCGCTCCACCGAGACCGCGTACGACGGACTGGGCCGTCCGGTCCGGGTCACCACCCTCCACGAGGACGACCCGAAGGACTCGGTCACCGCCAAGTACGAGGGCGACTGGACCCTCACCCGCACGGCCATGTCCGCCGACGGCACCACCCCCCTCAAGGGCAGCAGCGCCGCCAAGACCTGGACCGACGTACTCGGCCGCACCACCCTCAACCAGCAGTACACCGCCACCGACCTGACCACCTGGTCCAACACGCACTACTCCTACGACGTCCGCGGCAGCCTCTCCGAGGTCAAGGACGCCAACGGCAACGCCTGGACGTACACCCACGACGCCCGCGGCCGCATGACCGCCTCCTCCGACCCCGACGCCGGCACGGCCACCTTCGGCTACAACAACCTCGACCAGCAGGTCTGGGTCGCCGACGCCGAGAACCGCAAGACGTTCACGTACTACGACAAGCTGGGACGCAAGACCTCCACGGTCGAGGACGACTGGAACGGCACCCTGCTGGCCACCTGGTCCTACGACTCCCTGCCGGGAGCCAAGGGCCTGCCCGTGGCCGCCACCCGGCACACCGGCGCCCTCGCCGTCACCAGCGAGGTCACCGGCTACGACGCCGAATACCGGCCCACCGGCAGCAAGCTCACCATCCCGGACACCGCCGCCACCAAGGGCCTCGCCGGCACCTACGCCTACGGCACCACCTACACCCCCACCGGAAAGGTCCAGACCAGCACCCTCCCGGCCACCCCCGGCGGCCTCGCCTCCGAGCGACTGGTCACCCGCTACGACGCCAACGGCATGCCCGTCACGCTGTCGGGCCTGACCTGGTACACCGCGGACACCGTCTACAGCCCGCTCGGCCAGGTCCTGCGCACCGCCTCGGGCAAGGCCCCGCTGCGGGTGTGGAACACCAACTTCTACGACCGCAACACCGGCCGCGTCACCCAGGCGCTCACCGACCGCGAAACCCCCGGCGAACACCGGGTCTCGGCCCTGTCGTACACGTACGACGTCGCCGGGAACCCGACCTCGGTCACCGACACCCGCCCCGGCGGTGCCGTCGACCGGCAGTGCTTCGCCTACGACGCCAAGGGCCAGCTCACCGAGGCCTGGACCGGCCGCACCTCCGCGTGCGGCGGACCCTCCCTCGCCGAGGTCACCGTCGGCCCCGACGGCGACGGCTACTGGCAGTCGTACAGCTTCGACGGCATCGGCAACCGCACCAAGCTGATCGACCACGACCTGACCAACGCGGCCCTCGACGACGAGACCGTCTACACCCACGGCGTCCAGGTACCCGGCGGCGGAGGAACCCAGCCCCCGGTCACCACCCAGCCGCACACCATGGCCACGGCCGACAAGACCACCCGCACGACCAACTCGACGGTCACGTCCCGGTCGACGTACGCCTACGACAAGGCGGGCAACAACACCCGCCGCACCCTCGGCGGCGACACCCAGAACCTGGTCTGGGACCGCCGCAACAAGCTGGTCTCCGCCACCAGCCCCGGCATCGGCGCCGTCGCGGTCACCGGCATGAACGGCAAGTGCCTCGACGTCGACGGCGGCCGGTCCGCGGACGGCACCCCCGTCCAGATCTGGACCTGCAACGAGACCAAGGCCCAGCAGTGGCGCTTCACCGGCGACACCGTCCGCGCTCTCGGCAAGTGCCTCAGCAACGAGGGCGGCAACGCCCGCCTGATGGCCTGTGACGGCAGCGCCAAGCAGAAGTTCACCTACCGGCCCGGCGACAAGACCCTGCACAACGCCGCCTCGAACGGCTGCATCGACATCTCGGGCGGCAACACCACCGACGGCGCCGACCTGCTGGTCTACCAGTGCGCCGGCGGCCCCAACCAGCAGTGGAGCTTCGGCGACACCACCACCTACATCTACGACGCCTCCGGCAACCGCCTGATCGAGGAGAACGGCAGCTCCCGCACCCTCTACCTCGGCGAGGCCGAGGTCACCGTCAACAAGGCCGGCCAGGCCATCGACGCCCAGCGCTACTACGGTTCCCCGGGCGCCCCGACCACGGTCCGCCGCACCATGGGTGCCGCGACCGGCCATCACCTGTCCCTGCTGGTCAGCGACCACCACAACACGGCCACCGCCGCCATCGAACAGATCCCCGGCCAGTGGGTCCACCGCCGCAAGTCCGACGTCTACGGCAACCCGCGCGGCGCCCAGCCGTCCTGGTGGCCCGGCAGCCGGACCTTCCTCGGCACCGGTATCGAGGACCAGAGCACGGGCCTGACCCACATCGGCGCCCGCGAGTACGACTCGGCCACCGGCCGGTTCCTGTCCGTCGACCCGATCATCGACATCACCGACCCGCTCCAGATGAACGGGTACACCTACGCCAACGGCAACCCGGTCTCGCTCGCCGACCCGGACGGCCTCAAGCCGATCATCACCGCCGACGGCAACGACTCCGCGTACCTCAAGGCGAACGACGCCTGGTGGTCCGGCGGCCCGGGCGGCTGGACGTACAACGACCGCGACACCAAGGTCACGGAAACCCTGACCTCCCGTACCACGGTCACGGTGATCAACAGCTACGGAGGCCGCGACCGCGGCTCCAGCGTCACCACCAAGAAGGAACACCGCACGTGCATGCGCGGCGGCTGCAGCAACTGGAAGCCCGGCCCGGTCAAGAAGATGACCTCCGAGCAGATCCACTTCACGCTCGACGCCGCCGGCTTCATCCCCGGCCTGGGCACTGCCTCCGACGTCCTCAACGGAGTCGTCTACGCCTTCGAGGGCAACTGGAAGGAGACGGGCTGGAGCCTGGTGGCCCTGGTCCCGGTCGCGGGAGACGCCGTCGCTGCCAAACGCAAGGGCGGCAAGCTCTGGGACTGGATCACGGGCAAGAAGACCGACATCTGCCAGAAGGACAGCTTCGTCGCAGGAACCAAGGTCCTGCTTGCCGACGGCAGCACCAAGCCGATCGAGAAGCTGGAGAACGGCGACGAAGTCCTCGCCACCGACCCCGAAACGGGCGAGACCTCGGCCCAGCCGGTCGTGGCCGTCATCTTCACGGCCGATGACAAGGCGTACGTCGACGTGTCGGTCGAAACGCCCCAGGGCGTCAAGACCATCACCACGACGGACGAGCATCCCTTCTGGTCGGCGTCCCGGCGAACGTGGCTCGACGCCGGCGCCCTGAAGCCGGGCATGACCCTCCGCACCGACGAGGGCACCTCGGCCACCGTCACCGGCATCCGCGCGTACACGACCCGGGCGAACACGTACAACCTCACCATCGCCGCACTCCACACGTACTATGTGGTGGCGGGTGACACTCCGGTCCTCGTCCACAACTCCTCCTGCAGCATCGCGGAAATCCGCAAGCTGCAGGCAAAGCTCGCAGCCGAGGAACTTGCCGGAGCGGACGGGCACGCCTTCAAGAAGCACGTCCTCGAGCAGGGCGAGTTCCCCGGGATCCGGACCCGCGCCCAGTTCGCCGACATGGTCGAGGACGTCATCCTGAACGGAGAACGCCGCGTGCGATCGGACGGTACGACCGCCTTCTGGCAGAACGGGGTCATCGTGATCCGCAACCCCAAGTCGAGGGACGGTGGCACCGTCTTCGCGCCGGGCGAGGGCTACAGCTACTTCACCAGGAACTTCAAGTCGGAGTGAGAGGAGACATTCTGATGCAGGTAGAGGACCGTGGCGCCGACATCGTGATCACGATGCCGAGAGTCGAGTTCTTCCTGGTCGAAGCGCTGATGATGGAAGCGCTGGAGACCGGGGACGACCGCGATTTCCAGACCCGCGTAGGGGCGACCAAGAACGAGGTGAGGGCCCTCTTGGCCACCCTCCCCGACCTGCCCCTGGGCGGCGGGAACTAACCTGCCGCGACCTGATCACTCGCGCACATCCGAAGCCCCGCCGGGCGTGTCCCGGCGGGGCTTCGGCGCGGAGCGGCCGCGGTAGGAGGCGGGCATGCCGACAGCATCCGCGCCACCCGTCGGCCCTGCCTGAACCCGATCTCGCTGCGGGCCAGGCACCCATCTCGCTCGCCGTGGGCACCGTCGGACTGCTGCCTGCGTAGCAAGGGGCCCCGGGACTGAACGGGTCACTGAAGCCGGCCGGAAGCTGCGTCCGGCTCGGAGCAGACCCGGATCACAAGCCCGGCACCACCGGGAGCGAGTACGCGTCCTGGGCCGACGTCGGTCGGCTCAGACTTGTTGGCCTCGCCCAGGTGGCTCAGGGCCTGGCGGAAGTCATCGAGGGAGGACCCGAACTCGCCTGCGGCGGTGTGGAAGGTCGATCGGTCGATCAGGATCCCGGCCAGTGTTCGCGTTCCGTCTGCCGGATCGTGCTGAGACAGCCGACGGGCCAGATCCACTCCGTCGTCGAACAACGAGCGCACCCGCTCCGCGAACAGATGGGTGCGGTTCTCCCAGTAGACGGCGGAGCGGACGGTGAGGACCCGATGCAGCCGGACCAGCTCGGCCAGATGCCGGTCCGGATCCTCGGCGGCTCGCGCAGCAAGGGCGTCCACCTCTTCACGGAGGGCATGACGGCTGTCGAAGTAGCGCCGCTTGGCATCGGGCGACCACTGCATGGGCGCCGCCCCCGAAGGCGGACGCGGTCCATCGGACGCAGGCCGATCGCCTTCGGCACCGGAGAAGGCCAGCAGCACTGCCCAGAACGACGACTGATAGCCACTCATGGACTTGCGCTCACCGGTATCGGCCCAACTCCGTCAGCAAGGCGAGTGCCTCCTGCCGCACGGGCGCCGCCTGCTCGCCTCGGCCGTGGGTGTCGAGCATCTGCGCGTACCCGATGAGCGAGTAGAGATGGCAGGCCACAGGGCCGCGGTCGTTCGCGGCTCCGGCCGCTGCCATGCTGACGAGCGTCTCGAACGCGGAGAGTGCTTCGCCGGACCGGCCGGCGTCGTGGAGAGCGGCGATCCACTCCAGGAGTGACCAGGCGTGACCCCCGCTGCCGGGCCCATCGGGCAGGATCGCTGCGACCAACTCGGTCATGGCCTCGGCAGCCTCGGCATACCGGCCTTCCTCGGAAAGTCCCGCAGCCCACTCCCGCAGCCCTGCGGGCACACGGTCTCCGGACAGTTCGGCCCGTGCACGGCCGATGGCGAGCATCTCGGAGCGCATGGCGAGTCCTTCGGCGCGTCGACCCAGGCTGTACAGCTCTCTCTGGCACGAGTTGAGGGCCTCGTACAGGACATCCGCACGGGCAGGTTCGGCCGGATCCATGGACCGCGCCACGGCCACCGCCTCCTCGCACAGCGCGAGACAGGCCACATGCCTTTTGCCGGAACCGGTGTCGTAGCTCAGGCGTTGCAGCGCCCTGGTCAAGAGGGGCAGGTACGAGGCGGGGCTGACCTGAGCGAGCACCCGGTATGCGTCGACTTCCTCGCGCGGCGTTCGGCGTCCCGACGAGAGCAGCGCATTCCGCGCTCGCACGATGTCGTCCCGATCGACTTTCCCCGAGTGATTCATGACGGAGATTCTGGGTGCGCTGGAGGGGCCGAACAAGGCTGGTCGCCTGCGCCGTTCCTCCTACGAGAACACGCTCTGACCTGTCATGATGGGTGTGATATCACCTCCCGGGGGCGTACAGCCCGGGAGCGGGCCTGCGCGTTCGAGCGCGGCAGGTTACGGAAGCGGTGTGCCGCCGGCGGCGTTGACGATCTCCCCGGTGATGTGGCCGGCCTGGGGTGAGGCCGGGAAGACGTAGGCAGGAGCCATCTCTGCCGGCTGGGCCGCTCGGCCCAGGGGCGATTGCTTGCCGAACTCCGTGACGTCGGGCGTGGTCGCCGGGATCAGCGGCGTCCAGACCGGCCCCGGCGCGACGGCGTTGACGCGGATGCCGCGCTCGGCGACCATCTGCGCCAGCCCGTGCGTGAAGGAGATGATGGCGGACTTCGTCATCGCGTAGTCGAGCAGGTGGGGGCTGGGCTGGTAGCCCTGCACCGAAGCGGTGTTGATGATCGATCCGTCACGCGGAATGTGGGCGAGGGCCGCGCGGGAGAGCCAGAAGAACATTCCGTACAGGTTGGTCTTCATCACCCGGTCGAACTGCGCCGGTCTGACCGGCGGCCCCGCCGTGTCGCAGATGAGCGGATGTGGCCGACGACCGCGAGCGGACGGCATCTGAGGTCCGCAGCGAGATGGACCTTGCCGGTCAGTCCGCCCCGTGGCCTGCCGAACAGAACTTCCTTCAGCCGGAGTTCGCGTCGGCGCCGGCCGCGCCGACGCTCCGCCTGTCCGTTCTGTTCCTCCGTGGCGCTCCGCTTTGCCGGGCAGGCCTTCCGGCAGAGGGGTGAGGACACCGGCGTCCCGCCTGACCCGAAAGCGCCCGTAGACGGTGGGCCAGGGACCGAACTCGGAAGGCGTCTTCCGCCACGGGGCCGCTGGAGCCGAACCGCCGAGATCTGCAGTCCCAGTCCGCTCGGTTCACCGGCTGCTTATCCTTGTGGCCATGACTGTCCAGCCTCCGGAGCCCTCTCCGCGCCCTGCCCCATCAGGAGAGCTCCGCGCCTCTCACGACGACCGGGAAGCAGTGGTGGAGCGGCTGCGTGATGCGGCAGCCGAGGGGCGAATCGATCTCGATGAGCTGGATTCACGCCTGGAGCAGGCTCTGACGTCCAAGACTCACGCCGAGTTGGCCGTCCTGGCCGCCGACCTGCCGAGGCTGAATTCCTCTGAGAGCCGGCCGCCGCTGGTACTCAAGGGCGGCATGTACGGCGCGTCTCAAGGCCCCGGACGCTGGGAGGTTCCCGGGCACGTGATCGCTCACGGCGGCGTGGGGGGTGTGAAGGTTGACTTCACCCGGGTCGAGTGCCGCCTGACGGAGGTCGTAGTGGAGGCGTACGGGGAGACATCCGGTGTCACGATCGTCATCCCCGATGCCTGGGCCGCAGACACCAGCGGCATGGATCCCGGCGTCGGCGGCCTGAAGGACAAGACCACTCCCGACCGGCTCCCGGGAACTCCGCTGATCCGGCTCACTGGGTCAGGCGGCTCGGGAGGAGTGGTCATCCGCCACCCCAACCGCCGCGAGCAGCGCAAGCTGCACAGCAACCCGACGCTGGGTTAGGTGTGTTGCCCGGGACGTGGGTGACACGTGCTGGGTTGTTGAAATGGGTGAGGGCCTCCGGATTCGGTGTGGATTGCGACATCTACATCGATCCGAGGAGGCCCTCGCGCCCCACCGTAAGGCCTCGTTGACCGAGACCGGGCGACTCCGGTTGGCCCCCCCGCGTCGCCGGAATGAGTGACCGGACCAGCCGTCCTCACCACCAGCCACGACGGACCGTGGCCACGGGGGAGGAGCAAGTACTTCGGCTGCGGCGTAAGCACCGCATCGGACCGCTGCGGCTCGCCGTCCGTACCGGCATCGCACCCTCGACCGCCCACCGCGTCCTCACCCGGCACGCCCTCCGACTCCTCGGCGTCGGCAGCGCGGAGGGATGCCTGCGCGCCCTGGCGGAGCGCTGTGGCCTACCGACGTGACCCAGTCTCTCTACGTCATCTCCTGCGCCGCCCCACCCGCCCGCCACGTCACCACCGGCATCAAAGCCGCCCAAGCGCGCGGCTGGGACGTCGCCCTCGTACTGACCCCTGCCGCGTACCGCTGGTCCGTCGAGGAATCCGGGGGCGAATCCGAGATGGCGGGCCGGCAGGCGCTGACCGGCCACCCGGTCCGCCACACCTGCAAACTCCCCTCCCGGTCCGACGTCCTGCCCGACCCCGACGCCCTCCTCGTCGCCCCCGTCACCCTGAACACCACCACCAAGTGGGCCGCCGGTCACGCCGACGCCCTCGCCCTCGGCCTCATCACCGAAGCCCTCGGCATGCCCGAACGGCCCGTCGTAGCCCTGCCGTACATCAATGCAGCCCAAGCCCAACACCCAGCCCTCACCCCGGCCATCGCCGCCCTCCGCGGCGCCGGGGTCCACTGACTCCTAGAGCGCGTCTCTCAGATTCGATCGTGGGTTCGTCAGCAGTGGCCGCACCCAGTCTGTTGCCGGTGGGTAACTCGCCCGGCAGGTCTCGGGAGGCCAGGGCCCGCTGCATAGGGCCGGGTCGAGCGGGCCCGCCTCTCGTGTGATGGTGCGGTCGCACCAGTCGCACAGCACTGTCGCGTGGGCACCCGCGGCCTCAAGGACCCCGGCTGCGTCTTGGGCGGCTTCGAGCCAGGCGGGTTCCGTGACCGTTACGGGCGCACTGTCCAGCAGAAGCTTGCTGTTCCAGAGGCTGAGGCCGGTGACCGTCCGGACCGCACGGATCGCCTCCGTCTTCCGGTCTCCTGGCTCCGTCAGCACGACACGGAATCCTGGCTCTTCCACGCGCCCTCCCCGGCGGCCTCGAGCTGTTCAGCAAGTGAACCATCCCCGCAGCTGCTGACCGCCACGGGCGGGGAGTCCAGAGACGCAGCGGGTTATCGCCGGGCCCGGACAAGGAGGGCAGCGAGGTGGAGTGCAGCATGGTAGACGATGACGAGCCTGTCCGTTCGCATGACCAGGCCGCGCCACTCCGCCGGTGCGCGTCGCCGCAGACGGTGCCCGACCCGGTCGGAGTCGGACAGTTGAGAAATGACAGCGCGGATCCCGCGGCGGCGTCGACCGAGACGTCCTCGGGGCGCAGGTGGCGCAGGTCGGTGCCGGGACGGGTGGATGTGCCGAACTCGCCACGTGTCTTGGCCCAGACGTGCTCGCGGTTCCAGTCGTCGGCCCCGCCGCCGTTGGTGCTCTTGGCCTGCGAGCGACCGGAGTGCAGCAGGAGCACGTTGCCCGGGTCGGCAGGGTCCTCGCCGGTCGTCTTCGGCGTGTCTCACACCGCGTCGTACGAGAGGGTGGTCTCCAAGTCGGCGATCCGGTGGCGGGCGCTCTTCAGTTCGGCGCCGGTCTTCCCGGCCGCGTCCTCGTAGTAGGCGTCGTCCGGTGGTGCCGCGGTGGCGTACGGCGCGGTGGCCGCGGCCGCGGCGACGGCCGCGAGGACCAGGATGCTCAGGGTGGGCCGGCGCCAGGGCACTCAGGACGGGCCGGCGCCAGGGGCGCCGCCTGCGATGAGCGGACAAAGTTGGGGTGTCCTCACGCGGGGCAGCACCCCCTCCCAGCCCGCCAACCGCGGGCCGGGACGGGGTGGCCGCCGCCGGTCGGATCACTGTGGGGCGCGCTCGGGGCCCGGCATGTGCGGCCAGGAACGCGTGCATGCACTGCGCCCGTCCTGTGGCGACCCCGGTGGAGGCGCCACCCCCGTTTCGTCCGTCAGGGGGCGTCGACGAGGACCCGGCCGTCGGTCGGCACGGCCGCGGCGAGCCCGTTCGCGTACGCGGACTGCACGCGGGACCGCTCCGTCGCGTTCGGCACGGCGTTGGTGCAGGCCGTCCCGGCGCTGGACCCGGACATCAGCTGGGTGCACGGCCCCGGCTTGGTGTCCGGGAGGCCCAGGCTGTGGCCCAGCTCGTGCGCCGCGATGCGCGTCTTGTCGTACCCCTGGCTCACGGCCTGCGCGCCGAGTTCGACCCGCACCTGCCGCCCCGGCCGGACCGGGCCGAGGGTGGCCTGCGGCCAGCCGGTGGTGGCCACGATGACGATCTCGGCCCGGCCCCCGGGCGCGGCCTCCACCAGCCGTACGTTGCTGACGTTCGCGTTCCAGGAGGCGACCCCGGCCGCGATGGCGGCTTCCCAGCCGCCGGCCCGGCTGTCGTCGTAACGGAGCGTCACCACTGCAGCGGCGGCGTCCGGTATGGCCATGGGTGCGGGAGCGGGTGCCGCGGTCGCGGCGGTCGCCGCAGCGAGGACCAGCGCGGCGGCGGAGGTGCCGGCTTTCAGCCAGGTGCCCAGGGGCATGGTCGTGCTCCTTCATGTGTGGGGGACCCGGCCCCTCGGCGGAGCCGGGGCGCGGAGGCGCCGCCACCGCCCGCCGGTGGCCCGGACGTTCGGACAGCCGCCCCTCCGGAGCCCTAAGAACGTAGCCCCGTACCCCACTCGCCCGTCATGCACCTGCCAGCCATTTCTGGCCGGTGCTCCGGCCGGTGCCCGGTCAGCGGGCGGCGCCGTCCGGGGCGTTGGCGTGGGCGCGCCCGGCGAGCCCGCTGCGGACGGCCGCGGGACGGAGCTGTGCGGCTTGCGGGCGGCACGGTCGCGGAAGCAGGCCGGAAACTCCTCGGCGAGGCCCGCGTACCGGCCTGAGCGGACATCAGTGGCGAGGTCCTGCTCATCCTGGCCCAACTACGCCTCCCCACCGGCGCAGGGGCCCGGCGAGCCCCCTGGATCCCGGGCCCGCCGACTGCCGCCGGCCTGCCGCCCGCTCTGCCGCTCGGGCCCGGCCCGGTTCCGTACGTTCGACGCGTTCACTCCTCGTCGAATCCACTCTGGAGTTCTCGTGGCACGGGCCGTACGCATGCGTCGATCCTTATCCGTCCGCCTCGTTCTCACCGGCGCGCTGTCCGCAGCCCTCCTCGGGTACGGGGTCCAGCCCGCCGCCGCGGGCCCCGCCCGTACCGCGGTGACGGCCGGCGCGGCAGCCCATGCGGAGGACCTCCCGGACGAGGGGAGCCCCGGCCAGGGAGAGCCCGCCGACCGGGCTTTCGACGATTCCCCCGGCACGGCGACCCCCGAGGGCGGTGCGCCCGCCGGCCTCGGCAGCTCGCCCGCCATGGCCGCGGCCGGGACCACGAGCACCGCCTCGGCCCCCACCATCGGCCGCAGTCGCGTCATCGAGCGGGCCAAGTCCTGGTTGGGCCTCGGGCTGACCTACAACCAGTCCGGCACGTACGACGGCTACCGGCGCGACTGCTCGGGCTACGTCTCGATGGCCTGGGCGCTGGCCAGGCCCGGTCTGACCACCAACACCTTCGCCGCCCGCGGGGTGACGTACACGATCACCAAGGACGAGCTCCGCCCGGGAGACGCCCTCAACAACGACAACCCGGGAAGTTCCGGCCACATCGTCCTCTTCGGGGGCTGGGCGAACACCGCGCGGACCTCGTACTGGGGCTACGAGTTCACCGGAACCGGGGTACACCACCGGCAGATCCCGTATCCGTACTACGCCGGCAGCAACCCCAGCGCCTACAAGCCGGTCCGCAACCGCTACGTGGTCGACGACGCACCGTCCGTCCCGGTACCGGTCAACGGAGACCTGTACGCGCTGACCCCCGACAAGTCCGCCGTGGTCGTCTGGAACGGCAGCAACTGGACCGCCGTGGGTGGCGCGGCGAGCGCCCTCCACGCCGGCGGCGCGGGCCTGTTCGCCACCAACCCGGGCGACGGCGGCATCTACAAGTACAACGGCACCCCCGGCTCCTGGACCCGCGTCGGCGATGCCGGGGCTGCCTTCGCCGTCAGCGACCGGCACCTGTTCGCCCTCACCCCGGACCGCTCCGCCGTCATGCAGTGGACCGGCAGCGGCACTGCCTGGACCCAGATCGGCGGAGCCGCGTCCTCCCTGTACGCCGGTGCGGCAGGCCTCTTCGCCACCAACCCCGGCGACGGTGGCGTCCACCGCTACAACGGCACCCCCGACTCCTGGACCCGCGTGGGCAACGCCGGAGCCGCCTTCGCGGTCAACGACAACGCACTCTACGGACTGACCCCCGACCGTTCGGCCGTCATGCGGTGGACCGGCAGCGGTGAACGGTGGGAGCAGGTCGGCGGCCCCGCCGGATCCCTCTATGCAGGCGGCACGACGATGGTCGCCACCGGCCCGAACGGCGGCGACGTCTTCCGCTTCAACGGAACACCCCACTCCTGGACCCAGATCGGCGGCCCCGGCGCGAGCTTCGCCCTCAGCAGGACCCACATCTACGGCCTCACCCCGAACCGCTCCGCGGTCACCGTATGGACGGGTTCCGGCTGGAACGGAATCGGCAGCGCCGCCGCCCAGATAGCCGCCGGCCGCTGATCGGCCCGGCCCCGGCCCCGGCGTGGGGGGGGGGGGGGGGGGGGGGGGGGGGGGGGGGGGGGGAGGGGGGGGGGGGGGGGGCCCTCCATGCTTGGGCGGGTTTAGGGAGGGGGACCACACAGGTGTTGGTTGGTACAGAGTGTGTGTGGGGTGCTTGCAAGCCGA
>NZ_JBVJWO010000006.1:0-37133 GCF_055602345.1 Streptomyces sp. NPDC037401 | reverse complement strand
ACCCCCCCCCCCCCCCCTCCCCCTCTCCCCCCCCCCCCCCCCCCCCCCCCCCTCTCCCCCCCCCCCCCCCCCCCCCCCCCCCCCCCCCCACCACGGTGCGTCCGAGAACGGCGGGGTGCATCCCTCCCTCGGCGCACCTGGAAGGCCTCCGCTGTTCGTGAGCACACCGATCCGCACCCGGCGCTGCCCCAGCCGGATGCCCTTGGCGCAGCTCGTCGCGTTGAAGCAAGGGCGGCGAACCGCCTCCGCCCAGCGGCGCTTGTGAAGGTACCCGGGATCTCCCCAGCGTTGTAGCGTTCTGCGGCTGACGAGTCGCAGCGGAAGCGGAACCTTCGGGCGCCGCGGAGGCGGAAGCCGGAACAGCGGTGAGGAGCACGGCGGCACCAAACCCGGGAGACGACGCAGCGCGTAGAAGGTGAGGAGCGGCCCGGGTCAGGCGTTGCTCCACCCGGCCGTGCTGGAATACGAGTCAAGCAGGTCCACCACGAAGACCAGGGTCGAGCCCGCCGGGATCAACGGCGAGGGCGACTGCTTGCCGTAGCCGAGACGCGGGGGAACGATGATCTCGCGCCTACCGCCGACCTTCATCCCCCTCACCCCCCGGTCCCAGCCCTTGATGACCCTGCCACTGCCCAGGGCGAACTTGAACGGCTGGCCCCGGTCCCAGGAGGCATCGAATTCCTTCCCGGTCTCGAAGGTCACCCCGACATAGTGGACCCTGACCACCATGCCCGGCTTCACCTCGGCCCCGTCCCCGACGACCAGGTCCCGGATGGTCAGCTCGGTGGGAGCGTCACCCTTCGGCACCTCGACCTCGGGCTTCGTCGGTTCACTCATTGCAGCCTCGTCACTCTCCGTTGAAAGCCCGCGCACGGACCGGCCGGACACACGGACACTCCATGCAGCAGATGGTCACGCTACCGAGAATGCCGATCCCCGGGGCACATCGAATCCAGCTGCCGCACAGGAAGGTGTGGCGGCAGTCCTGCCAATCCTTTCGCCTTGGGCGGGAGAGGCCGGGGCTCGGTCGTCGGAACGGGCACGTGGTGCGGAGGCGCTCGCGCTCGGTCAGGAGTGCGTGCTGCGGCCTGTGCGGCCTGGGCGATGACGGCGGCCACGACGGCCGGTCGCGATACGTAGACGGCGTGACTGCCGGGGGTCTCGGTGACGGTCGTGCCAGCGCGCTCGGACATGGCGCGCTGATCGGCCGGCGGGATCATGCGGTCGTCGGTGGCGACGAGGTACCACGAGGGCTTGGCGGGACTGCCAGGGCCACTGCCTCAGCAGCCGTGTTGGCTTCGCCGAGGATGCGGTGGTGGGGACTCTCCAGGACGAGGTAGGGCCGGCCCGGGGATGACGGGGCTATGGCCACCTCTACGCCGAAGGGGAATCCTGTGCAGGAGCTGAAGCCGAGCGTCCAGTGGCTGGAGAACACACAGAGCTGTTGCAGCATTGCGCAGTCGGCCGGGCGACGAGGACCAGGCCGCGGCCGGTGACGTGAAGCTGCTGCGGGCCCTCAAGATCGGCGAGGAGCCGAGGAAGGCCGGCGAGGCCATCACCGGGGCGCTCGATGCCAACCCGCGCAAGGGGTCGGATCGGGCACGACCGGTTGCCCCTACGGATGTCCCGGCCGCCTTGGCCCGGCTCGGCGGTCCGCGTGGAATGACGGGAGCACCTACTCGGCATCGGCGCGCATGCAGGCAGGGAGTCACTGGTGACCGGATATCGCGCCGAGCGCACCTCGCTCGGCATCGCTGCCATGCCGGGGACTTCGGCCATCGCTCGACGGCCCACCCCGGCTGTCGGGCTGATCCACACGCTCCAGTGCTCCGCAGGAAACCGCGCAGTGGCCGGCATGCTGGTCGACCGCTCCCCGGACACGGCACGTGAGAGCACCAGCGGCGGCGTGCGGTCGGCGTCACCCGATTGCGCGCTGCTCTCGGTCCAGCGGCACTCGTCATGGGAGCACACACTTCTCGGGGACACGCCGCCCGCCCGGTTGCGCAGCGCGCAGGTCACGCCGGAGGCGCGCAGTCATCTGCTGGCCGACCTGCGGAAGCGGATGCTGTTCTTCCAGGCTGACCCGGCCGCCGACCCCCGCGGCAGGTTCCCCGACGTGCGCTGGATCCAGCTCCGGGGGAGCGGGCTGTGGGTCGCCAACGGTGAGCTGAACGCGCTCGCCGACTATCTGCCCGACCCTGCGACCATCGACCGCATGCCCCGCGACCAGCTGGTTCCGGTGTTGCAGAGGATGCGCAGCAGCATCACCGGAGATGCCGGCAGCGAGGCAGGCCAGGACAGCGCGGACATGGCGGGCATGGCGACGCACTGGATGCAGTACATCCCCGGCGCCGCCGCCGGCGGCGAGGTGAAGGCCCTGGACGCGGCCACCGCGGGTGAGGGGACCAACCGCTACGCCGGACTGCTGTCCCGCAATGCATGCCACTTCGCTCCGTTCAGCTGGCACCGCTGGGAGCAGCACCACAACGAAGCCGCCGAAGAGGCACGGCAGCACTTCGCCGGTCGGAAGGTGCCCGCGCCGCTGGGCAGCCTGCCCCGCGAGGCCGAAGAGCACGCCCGGCAGGCCCTGCTGAAGAACGGCTACGGCGACCATTTCCTGCAGGACTCGTTCGCGGCCGGACACTTGGTCAACAAGACGCTGGTGATGCAGTGGTGGGTGGACTTCCTCAACGACATGAATTTCACCATCCCCGGCACCGACCTGCAGGTCATCCGGCGCGGCCAGCCTGACCCCGACGTGATGCGGCGGATGGGCAGCGCCGCCCAGCCGGGCATCGCCGGCCGGCACCAGTACGGCCGCGCTCCCGGCGACGGGCCGACCAGCCGCGGGGACCGGTACTCAGGCGTCGACGCAATCGACCCGCAGACCGCTCAGGAACGCACCGACCGGTACCGGCGCGTGTCCGGCTCCGGGATCACGGGCAGGGACACGGTCGACCTGGAGGACAACTACCAGGCGTACCTGCGCTTGCTCAACAACGCACAGGCCCAGGGCGCGGCGGGCGCGGCCCACGACTACTTCAACAGGATCGGGCTCACCGTGGTCAGCACGGACGGCACGCGGATGACCGTAGGCGGCGACGACACTCTGATCAGCCGGTCGGACGCCCTCGGCGCGGAACGGGCCGCCGCGGCCGCTGCCCGGTCCCGGCAGGCCATCGAGGAGCTGTTGAACACCGGCCAGACAACCGTCACCGTGGAGTCGGTCTTTGCACTGGTGCCCACGATGGTGGTGGTTGACGCGCCGCCGCTGATCACCATGGCGGGCACCGCACCGATCACGCCCGGTCCGGTGCCCCTGGAGCAGTGGCAGGACGACATCCTCCGCAACCTGTGCTTCTCGAACATCTTCCCGGACTACTTCCTCTCCCTGGCGTCGGCAGTCATCGGAACGCTCGGGGCGGAGCTGGTCACCGATGGCGTCTCCCAGGACTCCGGCCGGTCACCCGCCGCCCGCGAACTGGGTGACTTCCCGGAGCCCCGCGGCGGCACGCGAGCCGCCTGATCTGCTCACTCACCGTCCAGGCGGCACTGTGATCAGGGTGTCGCGAGCTGCACGCTCACCGGAGTGAACCTTCCCGGACCTGGTGTCCCCATCCATCGTGCTGGCAACGCTCGAGCCTGAGTACAACGTGGGGAACGTGCTGTCAGCCGCCGGTGATGCCGGATTGGTGGAGGAGGCCGTCGGAGAGTTCGGCTGCTGCTTCCTTCAGGGCGTGTTTGTCGGGCTGCACGAGGGATTTCCGTGGTGGCGGCCGGCAGGAGGTATCGCGGCCGGCGTGAGCCCGAGACGGGTTCGGGGCTCAGGAGCATCAATGCGATTCCCGTTCGCATCGGGCATCCCCTGCTTGGGGTCAGCTCGAGTTCTCGCCGCGTAGCGCCCACCGTTCGCCGATTCGCTCGAGCGCTGACTCGTCGACGAGCGCCGCGGCGGGGGCGACGTATCGCTCGTACCGTTCGAGCTTCTCCGGGGTCTGGATCACGAAGTAGCTCCGGAAGTCGTCGTCACCGATCTCACCGGACCCGGCGGCGACGCGGTGCCCGGGTACGTCGCGAAGTCCCGGCAGCAACGGGCATACGAGCGCCAGACCGGCGACCTGCGCCGGGCGCCGCGAGGCCATTGCCTGCGCGTAGTACGCGCCTGCCGAGTGCCCGATGAGGAGGTACGCAGTCCCGCCGGTGACGTCTTCTGCGAACGCGAGCAGAGTGTCGACGGCGAGGGCGGCGGCCCGGTCTTCATGCGGCGCCCAGTCGCGACCTTCACCGCCGTCCCACTCCCACGGAGCGGTCGTCAGCAGCGGGATCATCTGTACCTCGCACACCGCGGAGTACCGGGGGTTCGGCTCGGTGCGGCCCCACGGGGGCCGGCCCCGACCTTCCAGCCGGGGGCGTTGCCCAGACGAGTGGAATAGAACTCGTGGTGATCGGCCTTCCTTCGCCCGCCGCTACGGCTTCGACCCCTGCCGCCCCGTGCAGTGGGAAGTGGAGGCACTGGAACCGGCCGAGCTCCAGCGCCTGGTCCTCGCCGCCGTCGACCCGTACATCGACCGCGGCGCTGCTGTTCCTCGCCCGACAGATCGCCCGCGAGGAACAGCAGCGCCGCGCCCTGGACCGCTCGGAGATCAGAACACGAGCTTGTAGAGGCTCCAGCCGTGGCCGACGATGGCTTCACTGCGGGGCGCCGACTCGTCGGAGCCGAGCCTCGCGGGGTGGCCGGGGAAGGCCACCATGGTGTCGCCGCCGCCGCGCCGCTCCAGGACGAGCAGGTCCTCGAAGGTGTCGCCGTTCGAGTAGCCGACGCCGTGGAAGCTGTGGATCTCGTTCCAGCCGCCGCCGACCTTCACCCGGTCGGCGAAGGGCTTGGTGGCGCTCTTCGAGGGCTTGGCCTCGTATTGCCACAGCACCCCGGCCTTGTCGCGGGCCAGCAGGCCGTGCGTCGGGCCCCAGGGGGTGCGGGCGGCGAAGCCGGCCAGCTGCGTGTAGCGGTCCCAGCCGCTGCCGGCCTTCACCCGGGGCTTGAACGGCGCCTTGGGCTTGCCGGTGCCCCGGTAGAGCCACAGGCCGCCCGCGCGATCGCGTGCGACTAGGTCCTCGATCCGGTCGCCGGTCACGTCGCCTACGCCCTCGATGCTGTTGTACGCCCGCCAGCCGGGGCCGATCTTCACACGCGGCTTGAACGGCTCGACCGGGTCGCCGGAACCGCCGTACCACCACAGCACGCCCGCCTTGTCGCGGGCGACCGCGTCGCCGCGGCCGTCCGCGGTGAAGGAGGACAGCGCCGCCACGGCGTCGTACACCTGCCAGCCCGGCCCCACCCGGACCCGGCGCTTGAGCTCGCGTGCCTCGACGCCCGTGGTCTCGTACCGCCACATCACCCCGGACTTGTCCACCGCGTGCAGGGCGGCGCGCTGGGCCGCGGGCCGCTTCGGGTCGCGGAAGTAGAAGCGCGCGTCGCCGATGGCCAGCAGCTTGTCCGAGGAGTCCCGCACCTCGGCGGTGCCGCGGAGGTCGCCGATGCCGGCGGCGCGCGCGTCGGCGCTCACCTTGGCGACGTTGTACAGCGGGCCTGAGGCCGGGACCTTGGCCTCCGGCAGGTCGAAGAACAGCTTGCCCTGCTCGGGGGAGCCGATCTCCCCGGCCCGCCAGCCGCACGGACCCGAAACGGCGGGCCGGCCGACGTAACACTCCGCTTTGAGCAGCGGCGCGATCCGCTCGGCCGTCCAGCCGCCCGGCGGCAGCTTGTCGAACACGACCCGCGTGCGCACGGGGCCGCGGGTGCCCGCGGGGAGCGTGGCGTCGAGCCCCGCCCCGCCCCACCAGTGGCCCGCGTCGATGAAGCTGATGCCGCTCGCCTGGACGACCGTGCCGAGTGCCGCCGTGGTGCCGGACCCGGACGCGGTTCCGGACGCGGCGCCCGCCTGCGGTGCGGCGAGGGCGAGGGCGGTCGCGGTGGCCACCCCGAGAGTGGTGCGCCGGAAGGCGCGGTACTGCCCCGTGCTCATGGATTCCCCCCTGGTGTTCAGATGTCTGCTGGAGATCATCGGAAATGATCACTAAAGGCGGAGTTAGTGTCGGACGGTCGCTGGAACGCCGGCTGCCCGACCGGGGTCGCAGCCGCGGCGGCCGTGCGCACAGCGGGAGGTCGAAGGGACTCCACGCGGTCCTCGCCGACCCGCAGGCAGCCGAGCTGCGCGAGCGGCTGGGGAGCGGGCCGCGCGAGAGCAGGCCCGCATCGAGGAACTGGCGCGGGCGCGCACCGCGGCACGGAAGGCCGAGGCGGCCCGCAAAACCCTGGGAGGCGGAGAAGGCCCAAGCCGGGCGGCGGCCCGGCTGCCCGGATTCGGAGACCGACGGCCGACAGCGGAAGCCCGTCGTCGTCCTGCGCGAGGCGCGGGCACGCTCACACCTACGCAACGCCCTGATCGGACCGGGCGACCTCAGCAACGACGGGTCAGGCGACCTGCTGGCCCGCGACGGATCGGGCAACCTGTACCTCTACCGGGGCAACGGCGTCGACGGCTTCACGCCCCGCGTCAAGGTCGGCGCGGGCTGGGGCGGCTACGACAAGCTCACCGGCGCGGGAGACCTCACCGGGGACGGGAGGTCCGACCTCCTGGCCCGCGACGGCGCCGGGCGGCTGTACCTCTACGCCGGTACGGGCAACCCGACCGCCCCCTTCAAGGCCCGCACCCTCGTCGGCACCGGCTTCCAGAGCTACAAGAACCTCGTGGTGACCGGTGACCTCACCGGCGACGGCCGCGCCGAACTCGTCGCCACCGATACCTCCGGCAACCTGTGGCGCTACACCTCGTACGGCACCGGCAAGCTGACCACCCGCGCCAAGATCGGCACCGGCTACCAGATCTACCCGAACCTTTACTGACAGCCCGCTCCGGCGGCTTCGACGAGCCCCACTGGCAGGGCCGGCGCGCTCGCGAAGAAGGGGTGGGGGCCTCAGCCCTCACCCCTTCTGCCGCGCGTGCTGTTACAGGCTGCGGGCGGTGATGTCGCCGTACGAGGTGGTCGCGTGGATGTTCAGGGCGGCGGAGGCGCCGTCGGTGTTGGTGAGCGCGTTGTCGATCCGGCCGTAGGAGGTGGCGGCGTCCAGCGATGCGGACACACCGGGGGCCGCGCCGACCGAGATCTCGCCGTGCTGGGTCGTCAGCTTGACCGTTCCCTTGGAGGCCTCGGCGATACGGACGGCGCCCTGCTGGGTGGTGACCTCCGCGGAGCCGCCCAGGCGACTCACCGACACGTCACCGGACTGGAGGGTGATGCGGGCGCCGGTGGCCTCCTCGATCTCGACCGTGCCCTGCGCACCCTCGTAGGCGACGTCGCCGAGCCGCCCGACACCGCGGAAGTCGCCGGCGGCGGACTTCGCCTCGATGTGGGAACCGGCGGGCAGCTGCACGGTCACCTCGACGGAACCGGAGCTGCCGAGGATCCGGCTCGTCGCCGACGGAGCCTCGACCCTCAGCACACCGTCGGCGTAGGCGACCTGGATCTGCTCCGCCGCCTTCACGTCACTGCCGTTCGAGGCGTCCGCGGGAACCACCTCCACCGTGGCGTCGGCCCGGTCGCCGGCCTCGATCCGGAGGTGACCGGCGGGGATGTCGACAACGACGGTGACCGGGGCGGAGGTGTCGAACTGCTGCATGGTGCTCTCCCTCTACTGCATCGCACGCCCCGGCCCACAGTTCTGTGACGCCGAGGGGGCCTGTAACAACCCAGGAACCAGACCATGGTGACGGTCTCTCCGCCCCTTCGCCACCAGCGCACTCAAGGATCGCTCAAGGGCGACTCGAAGCGGGCGCCGTCCGTGCGCACAGGCTCTCCCTCAGCGTTGGAAGTCGCGGACGTACACCACGTCGGCTTCGAGGAGCTGGTGCCGGGCCCGCCAGGAGTTGCCACCGAAGACCACGGGGGCGATCGGCCAGCGCTTGATGCCCGCGAACGCCTGCGGGATGAAGCCCTGGTCGCGCAGCTCATGGTCCACGTCGCCGAACACGGGCTGCTCCTCGTACAGCGGGACGAAGGAGACCTCCGGCTCGCGCACAGCACCGGGTCTCCCACCGCGGCCGATGCCGGCATGGGCGCCCAGATCACGGGTGACCGCGCTTCGGAACGTGTCCGAGCTGTGGCTCCCCCGGGTCGTGGGGGCGGAAAACCACGCGTAAACGGCGTGCAGAAGAGAAGCGCAATGGGGGCGCGCTTCCGCGCCTGGCCGGCCGGAAGGCCGCTTACCACGCGGGTTTCGTGTGCGAGTACGACCAGGCGTTGGCCCACTGCGGGCAGCGCACTGCGGCATCAGCCCCGACGAGCGTACGGTCCGCCGTGTCACCGCCAGGTCCGTTGCCCGGCATGCCCCGAGCGACCGCACCGACCCGGCATGCGGCCCCAGAGGCCCGGCCCCGCCGGCACCCTCCACTCCCCGGGCACACGGGGTTTTGGGGCGCGTACGACAGGACCCCGCCGGGTGACTACGGGCCCAGCTGGGTCCTGCGTGCGTGGGGTGGGACGGGTGTGGCGGCTGGTCAGAGTTCGTCGTCCCGCAGGTCGTCCTGGCCGACCTTCGGATCGGGCCATCTGACGAAGGCCCCGCACTTCACGGTGCGGGGCTTTCTGCTACGAGCCGAGCCGAGCCGAGCCGAGCCGGGCCGGGCCGATGGCGACGGGTCAGGCCTTGCGGATGTTGTGGCCGAGGGTCGTGCCGACGCAGTTGGTGCTCCGGAACGAGCTGCTGATGACCCATCCGGTGGGGATGGGGGAGTAGGAGCATACGGTGGCGTAGTTCTGGCCGGCGGTGTTGCCGATGTTGTAGGCGACGCCTGTGCCGGTGCAGTTGCTCGTGCTGGACGCGCTGGTGACGACCCACCCTGCCGGGATGGGGGACTGGGAGCACACGACGGCGAAGTTCTGGCCGGCGGTGTTGCCGATGTTGTAGGCGACCCCGGTGCCCCTGCAGTTGCTCGTGCTGTACGAGCTGGTGACGACCCATCCGGTGGGGATGGGGGACTGGGAGCACACGACGGCGAAGTTCTGGCCGGCGGTGTTGCCGATGTTGTAGGCCACGCCGGTGCCGGCGCAGTTGCTCGTGCTGTACGAGCTGGTGATGACCCATCCGGTGGGGATGGGGGACTGGGAGCATACGGTGGCGGAGTTGTACCCGCTGCTATCGACGATGGTGTACCAGACGCCAGTGGTGCAGCCGCTGCCCCGGTACGAGCTGGTGATCACCCAGCCCGCCGGAATGGGGGTGTCGGAGCAGACGTTCGCGCTGCCTGCGAGCCGCTGAGAGGCGGCCTGTGCCTGCGCGGTCGCGGCGGTGATCACACCCAGCAGCAGCAACACGGCCGTCAGCAGGTGCGGTATGCGGGTCCGTAAGGTCTTCAAGGTCGGCCTCAGATCTTCTCGATGCTCCACGACTACGTCGATGCATACGTCGATGCAGGTGAGAGGATCAAACCCGTGCTTGATCATCTCGGCTGAGATGGTGCCAGAGTTACTCCAGGGGCACCAGTGCCGCCAAGAGCACCCTCCGCTCCGGACGTCACTGCCTCCCGAGCGGGCCCGCACCAGCGCAACGGACGCGGGCCCGCCCACCGGTCGTGCCGGTGGACGGGCCCGCGCCGTCGCTCGTCGCGGCCGGGCGGCCGCGGGAGGGTCAGATCATGCTCTTGTAGATGTTCCAGCCGGTGCCGAACTTCGTGCGGGGGGCGAAGGTCGCGGTGCCGGCGTTGCCCGTGGAGGTGTACAGGTACATCACGCCGTCGGGGAGGCGGGCGAGCACGTCGCCCTTGCTGTCACCGTTGATGTCACCCGGCACGACCAGCGCGTTGTAGATGTTCCAGTTGCTGGCGATCTGTTCCCGGGCGGCGAACGGCGCGGTGGACGTCCCGGTGCCCTTGTAGAGGAAGAGCCGGCCGGTGGTGTCCCGGGCGAGCAGGTCGGGCCGCCCGTCGCCGGAGTAGTCGCCGGAGCCGACGAGCGAGTTGTACGTGTTCCAGCCGGTGCCGATCTTGATGCGCGCGCCGAGCTTGGTGTACAGCGCACCGTCGCCGGGGTGCAGCCACAGGGTGCCGCCGGAGTCCCGGCTCAGCAGGTCGCCCTTGCCGTCACCGGTGAGGTCGCCGGGGCCGACCATCAGGTTGTAGTTCCACGACGTGCTGACCTTCTGGCCGCGGATGTACAGGTCGCTGCCGATGTTCTGCACGTAGGCGGCGTGGTTGTGGCTGTTCAACGCGGTGGCGTAGGTGTTGCGGGAGCCGGGCGTCTCCTTGCCGGCGTTGCTCGGCGGCGACAGGTAGTCGCCGTGGGCCAGGGCGTACCACTTCGCCATGACGTTGTCGGCGGACTGGGTCATGAGGTTCTGACCCTTGCCGTAGAGCTGCGTGGTGCCCGCGCCGACGATGAACTTGTTGAGCTCGTAGCCGTCGCCGAAGTACTCGGGACCACCGAACTTGCCGCCGCCGATCGACCTGAACCAGTACTGCACGCCGTCGTAGTTGCGGGCGAGCAGGTCGCTGCGGCCGTCGCCGTTGCCGTCGTCCGAGCCGGTGATCATGTTGTACGCGTTCCAGCCGGTGCCGACCTTGACGCGGGGCTTGAGCGGGGCGGTGGCGCTGCCGGCCCCCTTGTAGAAGTACAGCTCGCCGACGAGGTTGCGGGCCACGACATCGCCGATGCCGTCGCCGTCGACGTCGTTGGCGCCGACGATCTGGTCGTAGATCCCCCAGCCGGAGCCGACCTTGACCCGACTGTTGAACGGGCTGCTGACGTTGCCGGTTCCGGTGTACAGCCACAGGCCGCCGGTGTGGTCGCGGGCCAGCAGGTCGGGACGGCGGTCCCCGCTCACGTCGCCGGTGGCCATGACGCGGTTGTAGATCTGCCAGCCGCGGCCCGACCACTTCGGCGCGGATGTGCTCTTCACGCCGGCCTCGTAGAGCGTGAGGACGCCGTCGAAGGTGAGGGAGAGCAGCTCGGGCTGGCTCGACCCGCCCACATCGCCCACCGGCAGCAGGTCCTTGAACGAGGACTCGGGGTCGACCTTGTAGATCGAGTACTCGCTCCAGGCCTGGATCGACGACAGGTAGACGGCCGTGATCTGGTCGTATTCCATGGTGATCATGTCGCTGCGGCCGTCGCCGTCGACGTCGTGCCGCGGCTTGGCCGCGGCAGCCACCCGCGACGACGGGGCGGCGAGGCGGGGCAGGACGACGGTCGGGCGCCCGCCGGCGCGGCGCGGGGCGGCATCGGAGGCCGACTCCGGTGCCGACTCCGGTGCTGGGGCGGTCGCGGGCAGCGCGAAGGCGGAGCCGGACGTGCGGTGCTGCGAGCCGGCGCTGCTCGGGGCGGCGCTGCTCGGGGCGGCGCTGCTCGGCGCGGCGCTGCTCGGCGCGGCAGTGTTCGGGGCGGCAGTGCTCGGGGCGGCGGCGAGAGCGCCGGCAGCCAGGGCGAGCGCGCCCCCGGTGGCCAGGACGCGCAGGCGTCCGCGGTGCGGTGTGATCAAGATCCCCCCTGAGGATCGAGCCGTGAGGGGCCACCCGGGCACGTCGTGCCATGTGACCGGGAACACGCGTCCGTGCGTGAACCGCCCCCCGCTGCAGTCCGTGCAGCGTATGTCGTGTCACTGACAGCGGACGCGATCGATCCGCGTCGAGTTCCCTTCCACGGCGCCCAGTTGATGTTTTTCAGGCCGGGAGGGCCATCAGGAACAGGGGGTCGGTGGAGGGCCGGGGGAGCCTCCGGCGGGTTCGAGGGTGAGTCCTGCGGCGCCGGCGTCGGCGGGGCCGCCGGTCAGGAGGACCGTACCGTCGTCGTCGATCAGTCGGGCCGGGCGCATCGTCCCGTCGTGGTCGAGCGACAACTGGTAGGTCTTGCCGGCTCCGGGCACGGGGAGGCCGACGGCGGCGAAGACCGCCCTGTTCTGCCGGTCGGCGGGGGTCGCGGACGCCCGAGTGGGGGACGGCCGGTTGCTCGCAGCGGGCGGCCAGGGCATCGAGGTCGGTGAGGGTCGTCATCGTCGCCAGGGTCGACGAGAGCAGGGTCAACAACAGCGGGAGCGCCCTTGCCGCGCTCGACTCGCTCAGGGCCCACTACGCGGAGGACGGCTAGTGAAACGGGTGCCCGGGCCGGCTCCGGCACCCACCGGTGCCGGAGCGGCGCCCGTGCGGGCACCCGGGGCGGGGTGCCCGCACCGGGTCAGGCGAGGTCCAGGTAGGCGGCCACGCCCGAATGGTCGAGGGGGAGGGCGGCGCGGCACTCGAAGGGCGCGCGCCGGTTGCCGGTGCCGCTGTACGGCCATTCGTGCCGGCCGTCGGGGGCCAGGAGGTCGGCACGGCCGTCCTTGTCGGTGTCACCGATGCCGATCAGCGTGGGAAGCGTTGTCCGCGCTGTTGCCGCAGTCGTCGTCGGGCGGCCGCGGCTGGATGACCGGCGGGTGCTGAACTGGAGCGTGTGGCAGCTTCGGACGGGTACGGCGTGGCGTGATGTGCCGGCACGGTGGTGCCGGTGGCCGCCCCGCCCGCGTAGAGGCACAGGCTTCCCGTACGGTCCCGGCTCGGCCGGTCCCCGGCCCGTGGCCGCCGAGGTCGCCGACGGCCACGAGCTCGCCGTGGCCGATACGCGACACCTCATACCGGGGCACCGCCCCACTCGGTAGCGTGCGCGTCATGCGCATGATGAAGATCGGCAGAGTTCTCGGGGCATCGGCCGTCGCCGCGGTCCTCACGGCTGGGTTAACGGCCGCCCCCTCCCGGGCCGAGACGCCGGTCGCCCCGGCTGCGGCCCCGGCCCCGAAGGCCGTGCGGGGCGACCTGACCGGCGACGGCAAGGCAGACCTCGCCGTCTACAGCGGCTTCTACGGGGGTGGCCAGGAGATCCAGCTCATCCCGGGCGGGGCGGTCGGCACGCTCGGCCGCGGGGCGGCAGCCGTCAACCAGAACGACCCCGGCATCCCGCTCAGGAACGATCCCGCCCGCTTCGAGGAGTTCGGCACGGCCCTCGCGTACGGGGACTTCAACGCCGACGGCCGCACCGACCTCGCAGTCGGCGCCCCCTTCGCCACCGTCGGCGGTGTCGCCTCGGCGGGCGCCGTGACCGTCCTGTACGGCAGGGCGGGCGCCCCGTACTACACGCGGGCGAAGGTCTTCACGCAGAACACCCCCGGGGTCCCCGACCTGGCCGAGGCCTCCGACCGTTTCTCCGACGTACTGACCGCCGGCGACTTCGACGGCGACGGCTACGCAGACCTCGCCGTCGGCGCCCCGCTCGAAGACGTCGGCAGCAAGGCCGACGCCGGGTCCGTGACGGTCCTGCGCGGCGGCGCGAGCGGTCTCACCGCCACCGGCGCAAGGGTCCTCACCCAGGACACCGGGGGCGTACCCGGCACGGCGGGCCTCAAGAGCCGCTTCGGCGAGCGGCTCGCCACCGGCAACCTGGCAGGCACCCCCGCGGACGAGCTGGTCGTCGTCGCACCGTACGACCCCGCGCCCGCCGGCACGGCCGAGTTCATCTGCACCGGCCCGGGCGGGACGAGTCAGAGGTCCAGGCCCGCGGGCTCGGTGACGGTGCTGCGCGGCGGTACGGGCGGCCCGCTCACGCGCAGTGGGGCGCAGTACCTGACCTCCGCGAAGCTGGCCCTCGGGAACATCACCGGCGGCTTGTCCCACGCCGCCACCACGGCCGTCACGGGCCGGCTGTACGGCGGCACGT
Source organism: Streptomyces sp. NPDC037401 (assembly GCF_055602345.1). Taxonomy (NCBI): domain Bacteria; kingdom Bacillati; phylum Actinomycetota; class Actinomycetes; order Kitasatosporales; family Streptomycetaceae; genus Streptomyces; species Streptomyces sp. NPDC037401. The sequence continues at coordinate 23,399 of NZ_JBVJWO010000006.1, read as the reverse complement.
ACGCGGACCTGGCCGTCACCGGCAAGTACGCGAACGGCGGGAAGTGCAACGAGGGGGCCGTGGCCGTCGTGCGCGGCGGCAAGAACGGCCTCCCCGCGACGGCGACGAACGTGCTCACCGCCGCCAACGCCGGCCGGCCGCGGGTGGAGGGAACCCTCTTCGGGGCCGACTTGGCGGTCGGCGACGTGGACGGCAACGGCATCCCCGACCTGCTCGCGATCTCCCGCCGTACCTATGACGGCGAACACGACACCCCCGCCTACGCGGCGCTCCTGTTCGGTTCCACCCGCGGCCCCGCCACTGCCGGCCGGTTCACCTGGGCGGCCGCCCAGGACACCGACCCCCACCTCACCGGCGGGGCACTGCTGGACGTGGACGGCGACCGCACGGCCGAGCTCGTCCTCACCGCTCCCATCGCATCGACCGAATCGGACCGCGACTCGGGCATCCTGTACGTCCTGAAGCTGAAGAAGGCGGGCACCTCCGCCGGCATCACCGCCTGGCAGCGCGTGCGGCGCGGATCCCTCGGCACGGCGGGCCACAACGGCCCCGTCGGCCCGATCGCCCACTAGGCGTACTCGTCCCGCGGCAACCGGGCCTACCTGCGAAAACGCGGAATCAAGGCCGTTATCCCGGAGAAACGGGACCAGGCCGCCTACCGCAAGAAGAAGGGCGCACGAGGCGGCCGGCCCATCAGCCACGACGCCGACCTCCAGAAGGAACGGAACACCGTCGAACGTCTGATCGGCAAGCTGAAGGCCTGGCGAGGGATCGCCACCCGCTACGACAACCCCGGACAGCTACCTCGCCGGCCTCAGCCTCCGCGCCGCAGTGATCTGGATCGGCGACCTCCTCAAAGCCGCCCTCCCAAAAGGAAACGGACGCCACCCCCGCGAGTGCGGCCATGACCCAGCTGTCCACCCCCGGCTCGAAGTGGAGGGGCGGGAAGCTCTTCCCTGACGGCACGAAGCTGTGCGTCGAGTTGAATGCCGCGATGGGGGAGCCGTGCGCGGTGATCCACGTCGGCGTACACATGAACGTGGCTCCGGCAAGATTTTCGCGGTTGCCCAGGGGATCGCCAGCCCCTACGACTCCGGAGTCAACGAGGGCCGCATCACCGACGTGAAGCTCCGGAAACGCATCATGGCAGGCCGCGTCGGCGTCCCACTCCTCCGCCAGCGAGTCGCACCGATCGCCCGCCCACGCCGCCGCTACGACGACCAGTCGACCCTCACTCCGGAATGATCTCCGGATACGAAAGAGCCACACCCACCAGTACGCCGACACCCCCGAGCAACAGCACTACGACTTCACGGCTTGATCGGGGACTTGCCTGAAGGCATAGGCACGGTCAACAGAGTTGACGTCCGAGGTGTCCTCGGGGTGTCCTGCTGCAATGTCTGATCTTCGCATCCAGCAGCCGGACGGCGACGCCACGCTCAAAGACTGGCAGTACGCCCACAACGTGATCATTCCTACTCATCGCCTCTCTCTGGACGAGGTACGGGAACGTGCCCGGCGCAACCATCTGGAGATCGCGTATCTCGATGACGATCTTGTGGGCTGCAGCACGGTGCGCCCGCCGACGGACGAAACACCGGCGGCCACAGTCATCGCCCGCGTGCTCGCCGCTCACCGCAGGCGGGGGTTCGGCGAGGAACTCTATGCGCGCGGGCTCAACCGGGCCCGGCAACTGGGGGCCGAGGTGATCGAGACCGTCGTCCTGTCCTCCAACGAGGACGGACTGCGGTTCGCGCTCAAGCACGGCTTCGCCGAGACCGAGCGATACCTGCTGCCTGGAGACACCATCCCCTGGATCGACTTGCGGCTCTCCTGACCGGGACAAAAGACCGCGCCCTCACGGCCTGCGCGACAGCTCCTGCAACCGCACCCATCGACCGACCACTGCACAGGGATGATCTCCGGCTACGAAAATCTTGCCGGAGCCACTTCAACAAGTACGCCGACAATCCACCGCTAGCGCAGAGAGACTGGGGCCAGAACGAGCGGCACAGACGGCCTGCGAGAGAGGCGGGACGCCCGGCGGCGGCATTGGCCCCCACGCGCCGGTACGCGTCCAGTTCTCTGTCACAGAATGGTCATAGCGGTCACACGGTGACCCAGATTTGGCCAGCATGGCGCGATGCGCACACACCACACCTGGACCGCCCTGCTCGTGGCTGCCGTAGCCCTCACCCTCACCGCCTGCAATCCGCAGACTGCCGACTCCGGCAAGCCGGCAGCTCCCGGTACCACCGCACCTGGCAATCCGGCTGCCAGTCCGGCGCCTGCCGGGAAGACCGCCACCCTTCCCAACCTCGTCGGAAAGGGACTCCAGGCTGCTCAGGACGAGGCGCAGGCTGCCGGCTTCTTCATCCTCAAGTCCCACGATGCGCTCGGACGCGACCGGTTCCAGGCTCTGGACCGGAACTGGAAGGTGTGCACCCAGAACCCGGCCGCCGGGACGCCGCTCACCGGCCAGCCGGTCAGCTTCGCTGTCGCCAAGACCGACGAAACCTGCCCGTAGCCCACACACCTTGATGGACACGGAATCCAGGACCGTCACAGACAGGGCTTCGCCGTAGGCGCGTGACGTCCATTTCGTGATCATGTGAGTCGGGGGAGGGCGAGAGGTCGACTGGCATCGCGGGCGTTGTGCCGAGGGCCGGCGGCTGATGGTGCTCTTCCCGGCGAGGCGAAGGGGGCCGATGGCGAGGTTGCGCCAGGTCGCCATGGCGCGGGGTGCGGAGCCGGTTCGCAACTGGGAGGAGTCCTCGGCGAACGTCACGTCTCGGACGTGGTGCGGGCTTCGATCTTCCACTGGCTGCGGTTCAGCCGAGCGAGCTCGTGCTGACCTTGCCGGTCCAGCGGTCCGATCGGCGGCGTTCGAGCTGGATGGGCCGGCGGGCGCCGGGGAAGAGCAGCCTGTTCTCCGTGCGTACCTTGATGCGGCGGATCTCACGGCGGCCGTGGCCGGTGTTGTGGGTGCGGCCGTGCAGTGGGATCCGCTTCCAGGGAAGGGATTGGAGCTGCTTTTGGAGCTTCTTCTGGTTCCCTTCGGCATCACGGTGTATCGCGCGCCTCGGCTGAGCGGGAAGCTGGTGTGCTCGCGCCGGGTGTGCCAGGTGTCGCTGGTGACGACCACGGCCGCCGGATCGGCGAGGGTTTCCGGTAGAAGCTGGAAGCAGGTGGTCTCGCTGGTCTTCTCACCACCGTCGAGTTGGGCCGGCACCAGGCCGGAGAGGTGGTCGCAGGCGGCGGGTAGATGAATCCCCTGGCCCTGGCCCTGGCCGCTGCGCGCAAGGTGACGGCCGGAGCGTGCGTACGCCGCGCGGATTGCGAGGATCGGGCACCTCGGCCGGTCGCTCCAGCAGGCCCGGGATCTCCCCGGGCACGGCCGCGGGATCTCGCGGAGTCGGTCAAAGGCAAGCGGGATCGGCTGCGACGTAACGGCAGGCTCGTTTCATGCGCCCGCGGTGTCCTCGGCCTCCCAGCGAAGCAGGTCGCCTGGCTGGCACTTGAGCACCTCGCAGAGCGCGGCGAGCGTCGCAAAGCGCACCGCCTTGGCGCGGCCGTTCTTGAGTACGGCCAGGTTGGCGGGCGTGATCCCTACGCGGTCTGCGAGTTCGCCCACGGACATCTTGCGCCTGGCCAGCATCACGTCGATGTCGACAACGATCGGCATCAGATCACCTCGTCCAACTCGGCCCGCATCTGCGCCGCTTCGACGTCGCGGGCGACGGCCTGGGCGAGCAGCATCCGCAGCACGAGCACGATGAGCGCGACTCCCAGGATGGCCAAGCCAATCCCGCCCATGATGAGAGTGACGCCCGGGTCGTCCCGCTGGCCGGGCGCATTGAGGGCCGTGACCGCAAACCACACGACAGCAGCCGCAACGATCGCGCCGATGATGACGTCCACGTACCTGAAGGCGGCGTGGGAGAACACGGTTCCGCGTCGCACCATCGTTACCAGTCGCCATACGCAGACCAGGGCAACCTGGGCCGTCCCGATGCCCAGGATCGTGATCACGCGCAGCGGGGTCAGTGGGAGCGACCCGTCCTCCGGGTCGTCCCCGCTGACCAACGCCCATACCATCAACGCCTGTACGAACACGGTGCCGGTGAGCACCACCACGAGCACGGCGCGCAGCGCGCGCACTGTCAGCTTTCCCATGCCTCATCCTCCCATTGCGATACGATCGGAATCTATCGAATCTCGATAGATGGGACAAGGGTCGGATCGGAGGGCTCTGACGGACACCAGCAGGGCGGTCTGGTGCATGGACTGATCGGTCAAGTACATGCCGTTCAACTCGCCCGCCTTCAGCTCCACGAAGCCCCTGGCGTCGATGTGCTCCAGAAGCCAGCGGACCAGCCGCCGGCGATCGAGGAACGCGTGCGTCACCGCCGAGACGGAGAGCCCTGCCGCCAGGCCGGTGAAGAACATCTGAAGGAGGTCATCGGGCACCTCCTGCCGCGGCCAGGGAGACCGTGGTCCAGAATCATCGCGTGGACGTCCCCAAGCTGCTGGAAGCCGCTTCCCTGCTGGTTCCCGAGAAGATCGCCACTGAGAACGCGGCTACGAGACCCGCCACGGGACTTTCCGAGAGAGCGCGGGCTCGGATCTGCTGCTGCCGATGTTCGAGGACGCCGAGCCCCCCCCGCAGCCGAACCACACGAAACGCAGCGGTAGGTGTGCCGGGTATCGGCGAGGCGGGGTCCGCAGCGGCCATCTGCGGTGTCGCCCACTCCGGGCGCCAGTTGATGCCTGCCGGAGCGTCTCGCTGGCCCATCGCAACGAGGTACCGGCGCCTGGCCGCGGCGTGGTTCGATGCTCGCGCAGGCCGCGGAGTCCATGCCCGGCCCGGCTGCGCTGTTCCACCGGCCTTTACGGGGACTGGAGGACACCGGTGGAGATGTTGTTCGCCGACCACGCCCTGACCGCCCCGCGGACGCTCTGCCCGATGACCACCGACGTCGCCAGTGCGCGGGAGTGGCCGGAGTCCTCGACGGAGGCGTCCTGCGTCGAAGGAATGCTGATCAAGGGCATGTCAGCCCCGGTACCTGACCGGACATCGCGGCTGCACCAGGATCAGGAGAAGAGACGCCACCGAAGCGATCACCGGCACCCTCGCCCGCCCGCAGCCCCTCATCCTCGGCCGCCATGACGCCGGCGCCCGGCTGCGGCGCGGTCGGCCGGACGGTCCCGTTGCGCCCGGATCAGGCGCGGCAGGTCGCGGGGCACCTGGCAGTGCCGAGGGGTGTTCCGGCAGCCCTGCGGTACGTCCGGCCGCGCCTGGACACGACGGCGGACGATGTCGCGTGCTTCGGCCAGGGGCCGGATGCGGCAGCTGGCTGACCGTCCGTCGGGGGCGGCCGGCCCATGACGGCGCGTGCGGAGTGGGACGCCGCGCGGGTGCGCTGGAGCGCGGCGGTGGACGCGGTACAGGCCGGCATCGGCGCGTGGACGAGACTGCCTGCGAGAGGACTGGCCCGCCGGGTCGACGCGGCCGGAGTTCCTATTCCACTCGCTCGCCGCCGACGATTCCTCGCGGCCGCCGCCGTACACAGCGAGCCCCGTGGTCACATGATGGTCGGGTCGTCCATGTCCGGGTAGGTGAGATGAAGTTCGTCGAGGGTGGCGACGCCCATGATCTCCAGCCATTCCGGCCGCAAGGTGTTGTCCATGCAGAAGTGACCCGGCACGTCGTTGTCGCCTTTAGTCACAAAGATGTGATTGCGAAAGAAATGCACCCCCGTGATTGTCAGGTCGAAGACGTTCGGCCGGTAACCAGGGTGAATGAATTCCGAATAGTGCAGACAGTCGGCCAAGCGCTTGAAGAAGCCCATAACCGTATGGCGCGAATTGAGGTCGAGGCTGCCCCCGTACTGGTCCCAGTACGAATACTCCCCCGGTGCCCTTCCGGGAAGGTTCGTCAAGCTCGGCAGATAGGAGAAGTAGGTATCCTCTACGGAATAGATTCCATTGTCCGACATTTCAGGGAAAAGCACTTGGAACGCTTTGATGACATGCCGGTTGATGTGACTGCCGTCATCGATGACGATATCCGGATGGCCGATCTCATCGAGAATTCGGTGCAGGAACCCATCCTCCTCCTGTGAACCGCGGAAAGTCCGAAACCGTTCGTTGTCCAGGGCCGACTTGTCGACGATGTCGATGCCGTACAAACGGGCGTTCGGGAAATACTCGGACCAGAGGCGTAGCGACTCCCCACCGCTGGTGGGATCGCCGTAACCGCCCACCCCGATTTCAAGGACGGTCAAGGGTTCGAGACGTCGAGCGCTGAAAAATTGCTCATAGTGCGCACCATATCCCTTTCCCGACTGCTTCGTACCCAGACCGATCAGTCGCGAGGTTAGCCAACCCGGGGTGCCCGGGTCCTCCCTTTGTGATGGAGTCATGCTGCTAGCCCCTCCTCCCCCGCCAGTACTGCGGAATACGGTCGAGTGCTGCATAGCAGGCGCTGGTCAATGCCTGCACGCGGCGGTCCGGTACCTCGTAGATGCTTTTCATCCTGTTCGGCAGAAATGCGAAAGAAAACTCCCGCTCAGGATCGGCGAACGCCAGTGCTCCGGTGGACCCGATGTGCCCGAAGGCGGGTCGCCCGAAGTCTGGCCAGAGGGGACCTCCCGGCAGCATGAATCCGGTGCTCCAACGCGTGGGAATGCGGAAGACCTGATCGATTCCTGACGAGCGCTCGGCCACCGCCCTCTGCAGCGAACTCCCGCGAATTAGCCTGCCTCCGGCGACATCGGAGACCAGGGCCGCGAACAGCTTGGCGACCGCGCGGGCGGTGCCGTACACGGCCGGACGCTCCAGGCGGTGGTACGCCGGGTTGTTCATGTCGTCGAACGTCATGGCAGACGAGCCGAAGGTCGCACGGTACAGCAGGGAATTCCTGTTGTTGAATCCGGCGGCGTACTCCTCCAGCGGGGCCGGCACGGACACAGGTGCGGCACCCTCGGCGGGTGATACCCGTGCGAGCCTTCGCATCCCATCCGGGCCCAGCGGCATGTGCAGGTCGAGAGCGAGTGGGTGGACGACATGCCGAAGGACTGCCTCGCTCGCCGCGGCGCCGGTGACGCGCCGGAGCAGCTCGCAGACGAGGAACCCGAAGACTATGGCGTGGTACCCGTGGGCCTGGCCGGGTGTCCACAAGGGAGTCAGGTTCTCCACCTTCCGTACCACGGGCCACCGTTCGACCTCGTCCCTAAGGGTGACCGGGTCGGGGAATACCGGGATGCCGGCGCGATGGGACAGGACGGCGGCCAACGTGATGTCGGCCTTCCCTCGGCATCCGAACTCCGGCCAGCAGAGGCTCACGGGCGCGTCGACGTCCACATGGTCCATCTCCGCCATCCGCCACACGGTGGCGCTCAGCACAGCCTTCGTGATCGAGGCGAGCGGCAGGAGCGTGTCCGGACGCCAGGCCACCTGCCGGTCTGCATCGGCGTACCCTCCCCACAGGTCGGCAACGACCTCACCGCGGTGGTAGGCGCAGAAGCCGAAGCCTAGATCGAGCCCGGCTGAGAGGTGCTCGGCCAGGAGATCCCGGACGGGCGCGAACCGGCTGTCGACCATGCCGTGCACCCGTCCGGTCACACCCGGCCCCGGCTGGGACGAAGTCGTACGGGAAGCGCTTCGAGGCCGTGCAGGAGCATGCCCCGTGACCATTGGAGGGTATGCCGGCCGCCCACGACCGCCACATCTGGAAATCGTTCGGCGAGTGCGCTGAACGCCACCTCGGCCTCCAGTCTGGCGAGACCGGCGCCCAGACAGAAGTGGGCACCCAGGCCGAAGGCGAGGTGGCCGCTCGTGGCCCGCTCGGGGCTGAAGTCGTGTGGCCGGTCGAAGTGGGCGTCGTCACGGTTCGCCGCGGCCAGCCCCAGGAAGACGGCGTCGCCCGCCCTGATGGTCTGCGGGCCCACCGCGATGTTCTGCCGGGCGAACCTCGGCGTTGCGACCTCGACGGGGGAACAGAACCTGAGGAGCTCCTCGACAACACGAGGGGTACTCTCGGGTTCGTCGCACAGGTGGTTCCACATTCCCGGGGTCTCGAGCATCGCCAGCAGACCGGTGGAGAGCAGCGCGGCGGTGGTCTCGTGACCGGCAACCAGAAGGATGAAGCCCATCGCCGTCAGCTCCCGCGGCGTCATGTGTCCCTCATCGACGGCCTGGACGAGGCGGCAGAACAGCGAGTCGTCGGGGATGGCGCGTCGCTCGTCCGCAAGTACGAGCAAATAGTCGGAGACCTCCCGTGCCGCACCGGCGATCAGAGCCTGCTCGCAGTCGCCCGCGGCCACGAGGAGCCGGGACCAGCGACGGAACCGCTGCTGATCAGCGAGAGGAACTCCCAGCAGCTCGCAGATGACGCTCAGCGGTACCGGTGCGGCGAACTCGGCCACGAAATCGACCGTGGCATCGGGGTCCATGCGCTCCATTGCCCTGTGCACCACGGTTTCCACCACCGGGCGCATGGCAGCGACGCGCGTGGGGCGGAAATCATCTGCCACCAGCGAACGCAGACGCGTGTGCTGCGGTGCGTCCACCGTCAGCAAGTGCTCCAGGAACGGCCTGGACGTGCCTCCGCTGCGGTTGAGGTGTGCAGCATGCCAGTGCGGGCCGGCGAAACGAGAGTCCTTCGAGAGCCGTCCGTCGTGCGCGAGTGAACGGATGAGCGCGTGGTCGACGAGCAGCCAGCATTCGACGCCGCTGGGCAGCCGCACGCGGGCGAGCGGTCCAACGGATCTGAGTTCCTCGTAGAACGGGAAGGGATCGGCCTTGAAGCAGTTGTCGAACACCGGCATCTCAGGTGTGATCACGAGGCGCCCTGCTGGAACACCAGGGGGTTGAACGTCGAGTCGGCCAGGTCGCCGATCGCCCGGCCCGGGAAGTAGACGAGATCGACCAGCTCGGTACCGAAGGGCTGGGCCCGCAACCGCTGGCCGTCCTCGAAGAAGAACGTGATGAACGCGTAGCGCGGAACGCCGGTCACGTTGCGTTCCGATGAGTGGAATACCGTCCCGGTGTGGAACAGGACATCGCCTGCGGCCATGTCCGGGCAGTCGAACACGTGCCCCTTCGCCTGCAGGTACTCCGTGACCTCGTCGTCGGACATGCCGCGGACGTTGAGCAGGCCCTCCCGGTGGGAGCCGCGGGCGTAAACGACCGCCCCGTCCTCGCGGCGCACCGGGGCGAGCGCCACCCAGGCCGTGACCACTCTGTCGAGGAGGGAGAAGTACTCGTCCTGATGCCACAGCACCGGCGGGTTCTCGGTGTCCTTGTAGAGCATCGAATCGTGATACAGCCTGACCCTGTCCATCCCCGCGAGCCGACCGGCGATCGCGGCCAGCTTCCGGTGGACGGACAGGTCGGCGAACTCATCCCTGATCCGCCACAGATTCGAGATGATCTGGACGGATTTCGTCCGCGCGAAGGTGTAACGGAGGTCTTCTTCGCGCTCGCCGGCGTTGTAGGCCGTCCGTTCCGCGACCAGTGCTTCGCGCAGCAGCCCCACCTGTTCCGGCGGGAACACACGGTGTACCTTGACGAACCCTTCCTGGTGGAAACGGCTCAGCGTGTCGGCGGTCAGCCACCGCTCACTCGCCATGTCATGCTCCTTCCCGAACGTCGCCCGGTTCGATGGAATCCAGCGTGATCCGCCACGTGACCTTCGTGACCCCCGGTGGTACCGGGTACGCACGGTGCATCACCATCCGGTTGTCCCACAGGAGCACGTCGCCGCAGGCCCATGCATGGACGTAGTCGAAGGGGGTGTCGTCGACGGCCGCGTACAGCTCGTCGAGCAGTGCCGTGCCCCTTTCGTCCTCGGGAGCGGAGATTTCCGCCAGCATCATCTGGTTGAGGATCAAGGCGGTGTCACCCGTGACCGGGTGGGGACGAACAAGCGGATGCTCGACGTCCTTCACCGAGGCGAGGAATTGGGGATCGTCTATACCAGTGGCCCTGTGGTCGGCGGTCAGCACCGCTCGCACCGGATAGAAGCCGGCGGCGGCCCTGCTCCGTGCCCGCAACGACGGTGACAAGGCCCGGTGGATGGCACGCGCGTCGACGAACCGGGTAGCGCCACCGCGTTCCGGCGCGACAGCGCAGCCCAGTACCGTCGCGGCGGTCGGAACCACGCGCCAGCACCCGTCGGCGTGCCAGTACATGCCACCGCCGTCCACGCCTTCGCCGGGGACGGTCGTCTGGTGCCGTATGTACCGGGTGCCGGGCAGCCGGTGCGCGACCGGCCGCACGACCTCAGGCACTCCGAGCGCCACGGCGAAAGCCTGCAACGCAGCGGCCGTCAGGCGTTGTCCGGGGATCAGCACCAGTCCGGCCGTGTACAGCGTCCCGAGCAGCGAGCGCCGTTCCGGCCTGTGGAGTGGACGGCCGATGTCCACACCGGTCACCACGGCTCCGAGGCCGTGTTCGGTCAGCGGACGGGCCAGCATCCTCAAGCCTCCCCCTTTGCGCCGGTAAGAGCCATGACGACTGTGGTCGCGTAGTGAAGGACCACCCGCCCGCCGACCGCGTGCCGCCGGAAGAGCTCGGCGAGTCCGTGCCTGAGCGGCCGGGCCAGGGGATCACCGCGCCGCGGCGCGTAGGACGCGGAGTTGACCCGGCACCAGAGTTCGTCCTGTGTCACCGGTTGCTCGTGCCCGACACGGGACACACGCACCGAGGCGCCGGCCGGGGCGACCGTACTCACCAGTGCGACCGGGTCGGGGTCCTGAGCTCTGGCCGTCGCGTAAGTCTCCAGGAGGACGGTCAGCAATCCGTCCAGCGCCGGGCAGAACGCACAACTGTGGCATCGGAGATCGTTCCACAGGGCGAAGAGCGTGCCGCCGGGACGCAGGATGCGGGCGAACTCCACCCGCGTGGGCGCGGGGTCGAACCAGTGCAGCGACTGCCCCATGGTGATCGCGTCCACGGAATGGGCCGGCAGTCCGGTGGCTTCCGCGCTACCGGCGAGCGGACGACAGCCCGGGTGGTCACCGAACGTACGGGAGAGCACCGTCCGCATGGCGGGGTTGGGCTCGACCGCGCAGACCTGATACCCCAGGCGGAGCAGGCTACCCGTCAGGATCCCCGTGCCTGCACCGATATCGGCCAGGACGGCGGGTGGCACGACACCGGCCGCCGACACGAGCGGGGTCAGGGCTGCGAACGGATATCCCGGCCGTCCCCGGGCATAGGACTCGGCCCGGCCCGTGTACATGTCAGTTGGAAACGGCATCTCGAGGCTCCTCAGCGCCGGTCCTCAGCAGCGACGCCAAAACGGCGCGGTGACGGCGGGCCCAGCCCACCACGGTCTTCCTGGAGATGCGGTGCGCGTGATACCAGTAGTGCCCGACCAGGTGCGGCCCCTCCTCCGCCAGCACGAGGTGGAGCCTGGGAATGCGGCGCAGCGAGCCGAAGTCGTGTCCCCGCAGCAGCGGGTCCTCGACCTTGCCAAGGACCTCGACGAGTTCGACTTCGGGCGAGTAGGCGTGTTCCTCCCGTGGATAGCTGGTGTAGTTGATACCGAAGTCGCCGAAGTAGGTGTCGAGCGGCAGTCCGCTGAAGGCTCTGGTGGTCGTCAACAGTTCGGTGGCCGGGTACTGCGGGTATGCCGAGAGCGTCGCGAGTGTGCTGTCGACCTGTTGTGCCAACCGACGGGCACTCCACCCCCGGACGTGGACGGGCAGGGGGAAGGGCATCGTGAAGGGTCCTATCGTGCCGGCGTACTGCTCGTCGACGCGGGCACTGCGGATGACGGACACGCAGACGGTGGGCATGCCGGCGATCTCCGACACGAGCGTCGCGTAGGTGCTCAGGACGAGCGAGAACGGAGTGGTCTCCAGTGTTCGTGCCGTAGCCCGGAGCTCTTCCACAGCGGCGAGCGGTTCGTCCGGGGTGTGCCGCGTCGAGGGATGCGCCGTAGTCGTGCTTCCCGGCTCGGAGCCGGGCAGCCGCGTCGGGCCCGAGACCCCCGTGAAGAGCCCGGCGAAGTACGGTCGGGCGTCGTCCGCCGAACGGGCGAGGTAGTCGGCTTGCGCCCGGGCGTAGTGTGCGTACTGTTCCGGAGCGCCGAGAGCGGGGGGTGTTCTGCCATTGCGCACCTCCCAGTACACCCGGCGCAGCTCGTTGATGAACACCGCCAGGCCGGACCCGTCGAATTCCAGATGGTGTCCGGCCACGATCAGCATGAACCGGTCGTCCGGCAGTTCGAGGCAGCGGAGCCGCCACGACGGGCGCACCGTCGGGTCGGGGACGTCCGCGCTCAGTTCCCCCAGTTCGCGGCCCACCGCCTCGGAACGGTCCGCCTCCGCAATCCCCGAGAGGTCACGGAACAGGTCGTCGTCGGACGGCATCACCTCGTCTGTCGACGAGGCGACGGGGAATTCTCCGTCCGGGTAGTGCTGCCGCAGGACATCGTGCCGAGCGACCACCGTGCGCAGGGCCTCTCGGAGCGCAGGCCGGTCGAGGTGGTCGTGGAACATCACCGGCACCACTCGGTGTCCGTATCCGGCGTCGCGTATCAGGCTGAGCCATCGACGCTGCTCCAGGGACAGCGGAGCCGGGCCGGACAGTGAGGGCGAGTCCTTTCCGGCGGGTTCGGCCAAGGACGCCAGAAGGAACTCGGTGAGGCCGGCGACGGTCGGGTGGGTCACCAGCAAGCGTGGCGGCAGCGGTATCCGGAATTCACGTTGCAGCTTGTTGCGGAGCTGGATCAGCGACAGCGAATCCAGGCCGAGGAGATCGAGCCGGTCGTCGGGTCCGAAGGAGGCGGGCAGCTGGACATACCGCCCCACCAGCGAGGTGATGCCTCGCACGAGCAGTTCTCGGCGCCCGTCGGCGGGACCCTCTTGGAGCCGGGCCGACAGTGGCCTCTCGGGCTCTGGTGCGGAAGCCGGGGTCGGGTCGGCGCCCAGACCGGCGTAGAGGGAGACGTCGCGCAGATCGTGTGAACTGAGGAACACGTCCCAGTCGTTGGGGAGCACCAGCACTTCGGACGTCGCGCCGTCCAGGTGGCCCAGCAACACCGCCTCGGCTTCGGAGGCACTCACCGACCCAAGCCCGCGTTGACGGAGTACGTCCATCAGCGAAGCATCGTCACTGACGCGTCCGGCATCCTTGAGCACACCCCACGCGAACGAGACGCCCGGCAGCCCCTCGGCCGAACGCAGCAGGGCAAGTCCGTCGAGGAACCCGTTAGCGGCGGCGTACGCGGCCTGGCCGTAGTTGCCGTGCACCGCTGCGGCCGACGAGTGCAGAGCGAAGAAGTCCAGCGGCGCCGCGTGCCGCAGCGCCGACCGATGCAGGTTCCATGCCCCTCGTGCCTTCGCGGCCAGCACGGGGGCCACCCTTTCCCAGTCCGCCTTCTCCACCAGGCAGTCGTCAAGGACGCCCGCACTGTGCACGACGCCGCCGATGGGATGACGGCCCAGCCGTCGTTCGGCGAACAGGCGATCCACGGCGTCCGCGTCGCAGACGTCGACCCGAGAGGTCTCGACCATGACCCCTGCCGCGCCCAAGGAGGCGATGCGCTCGGCTGCGCGGCGGTCAGCGGGCCGGCGGCCCACCAACAGCAGGTGCCGGGCACCGGCCCCCGCCAGGACCTCGGCGGTCCAGAGCCCGACACCCGTGAGCCCACCCGTCACGAGGTACGTGCGGTCGGCACGAAGCCGGGCGTGTCGGGTTTGGCGGGGCACGGAGGCCGTCAGACGCGCGGACAGCAGTACGCCGTCGCGAACCGCCAGCTCACGGTCCGCCGTGTCGTCGGCCAGACACGCACCGAGCACGTGGAGGTCGGTCTCGCAGGCGGTCGTGGGCAGGTCCACGAGGGTGGTGCGCAGCTGGGGATGCTCCAGAGCAACCACCCGGCCCAGGCCCCAGAGCGCTCGCTGGCCGGGGAAGACGGCATCGTCGGCCGAGACGCGCTGGGCGCCTCTGGTGACGATCCAGAGCCGCGGGTGGTCGCCGACGGCGCTTCCGGCAGCCATCTCTTGGACCACTTCCAGCAGGCGGGTGATCCCGGGACGCAGCGCCTCGACCGGGTCGACCGCCTCGTCGGGCTCCGTTTCCTCAAAGACCACCACGACCTCAGGTCCGTCCGCAGCTCCGTGCGGAGCGAGCGCCGCTCGTACGGCGGTACTCCACGGGCCGTCCGGACCGAGGACCCTCGGGCGGCACGAGGCGCGGTGCGATCGGCTCGGAACGGCTTGCTGAAGCCAACGGACCTCGAAGACCTGCTCACGAGTCCTATCCTCCTCGCCATGGCTCCCCTGACGGATGGGTGGCGACCCGGTCCAGTGGCGGCGCCGTTCGAACGGGTAAGTGGGCAGGTGGGCCGGGCGGCCTCGTCGGCCGTTGACAGCGTCCCAGTCGAGGTCCATACCGCACTCGTACGCCGATGCCAGGGCTTGGGCCAGGTCGTGCGCCGCGTCTCCGCGTCGGCGCAGCACCGGAATCCAGGGACCGGGATGGTCGGGGAGCACTGCGCACGCGAGCGACAGCAGTCCGGAGGAGCCGCTCAGCTCCATGTACGGTCCGGCCCCCCATTCACGCGTCCGGGCGAGGGCGTTCGCGAAGTGCACCGGCTCGCAGAGGTGGCGCGCCCAGTAGGCGGGGTCGGTGATCGCGGCATCGATGGCGCCCCCCGGCATGGTGCAGACGACGGTGCGTTCCGGAGTGTTCAGCCTTATCCGCTCGAACGCCTTCAGCAGCCGCTCGGCTGCCGGACGCATCCACCGGGAGTGGCCCGCCCGGAGCGAACCGAGCGGCCGGACCTCCACTCCGTCCGATGTCGCCGTCGCAGCCAGCCGTGCGAGGTCCGCCTCGCGGCCCGACACCACTGTGTTCCGTTCGCTGTTCACAGCGGCTATGTCCACCTCGGCGCCGGATACGTCGATCAGCCGCCGTACCGTGGCGACATCGCTCACGACGGCCGCCATCGTGCCCGACGGCTCGGTGCTCTCGATCGCCCTGCCGCGCTCGATGGCGACGTACATGCCGTGCTCGGCCGAGAAGACTCCGGCGGCGCAGGCCGCCACGTAGTGGCCCAGGCTGTGTCCCAGCAGGATGTCGAACCGTACCCCTTTGGACTCCATGAGACGGAACAGGGCCAGTTGAACGGCAAAGGTGACGGCGTGAACCTCGACTACGTCATCGATCGCGGTGTCCCGGCGACCGGGGGAGTACAGCAGGGTGCCCAGGGGCGCACCTAGTTCGGCATTCAGCACGCCGTCGAAGTCGTCGAGCACGGCACGGAAGACCGGCTCGGACTCGTAGAGCTGCCGTCCCGTTCCTCGCTGCTCCATGCCATGCCCGCCAAACAGGGCGACGAGCGCGCCGTCGCCCGGGCGCGACACCCCGGTGCGGGTCCCGCCGTTCCGGCCGAGCTCGCTGGCCAGCGATCCGCCGGCGGCCACGACGGTGGCAGCGCGCCAGGCGTGGTGGCGCCGTCCCGGGCCCAGGGTACTGGCGATGTCGGGCAGGGGGACCGAGTCGAGGGCGGGGTCGCGGTAGGCGTTCAGGACGTGCTCGCCGGCCTGGCCGGAACGGGCGCTGAACGGAAGTACGTACCATCGACGCCGCTCCGCACCGGCAGGCGGCCGGCGCGGCGCCTCCTCGAGGATCACATGGGCGTTGAACCCGCCGATCCCGAAGGCGCTGACCCCTGAGCGGGCCGGGCCTGACCCGGACAGCAGCGTGCGGGTTCGGGCGGCGACCTGGAACGGGCTCTCGTCGAGACGCAGCTCCGGGTTGGGCTGACGGAAGTGCAGAGTGGGCGGGATCTTCCGGTGCCGGAGCACGAGCGCTGCCTTGATCAGGCCTGCCATGCCCGACGCCCAGCCCAGGTGGCCGAGGTTCCCTTTGATGGAGCCGATCCAGCAGGAGCCGGTGGGCAGCGGTCCGTAGGCCCTTCTCAGCGCCTCGATCTCGATCGCGTCGCCGACCGGCGTTGCCGTTCCGTGTGCCTCGACGTACCGAATGGACGCGGGCGGGACGGCCGCCGCTTCCAGAGCCATCCGGATGGCGCGCTCCTGCCCGGCCACGCTGGGCGCGGTCATGCCTGCCTTCTCCGCCCCGTCGTTGGAGATCCCAGTGCCCCGGATCACCGCGTAGATGTCGTCACCGGCCGCGAGCGCCGCCTCCAGCGGCTTAAGCGCCACCACGCTCACACCGCTACCGAAGACCGTTCCGGCACAGTCACGGTCGAAGGCACGGCAGTGTCCGTCCGGTGAGAACGGCATGGCTTCCTGGTAGAGGTACCCGGACAACTGCGGCACGGTGACCGACGCCGCACCCGCCAGCGCGACGTCGCAGACGCCGGACTGCAGGGCCTGTACCGCGCTGTGCAGCGCGTAGAGCCCAGTGGCGCAAGCCGCGTTCACGTTCATGCTCGGTCCGCGCAAATCCAGCGCGTACGCGGCACGGCCCGCCAGGAACTCCTTGTCGTTGGCCATGAGGACGTGAAAATCGTCCACAGACGACGTCAGTGACCGCACGCCCCCCTTCGAAAGCAGATTGTTGAGCAGGTACGTGCTGGGGCCCGAACCGGCGTACACGCCCACCGAAAGGTGCGGGCCGGGCACGCACGCGGCGTCTTCCAACGCCTCGACGCAGCATTCGAGGAAGAGCCGGTGCTGTGGGTCCAAAAGGCGGGCCTGCTCTGCGGGCAAGCCGAAATACCCGGCGTCGAAGGAGTCGATGTCGTGCAGGACTCCCCCCGCACGGACACGGCCGGACCGGTCCGGTCTCGCGTCGAGGCGGGTGATGCTCTCCCGTCCCGCCACCATGTTGGACCACAGTTCCGCGGGCTTGTCGGCGCCCGGGAACCGGCAGGCGAGACCCACCACGGCCACCGGCGTGGTCCCGTTGCCGGCCGGTCGCCGACGTGGCTCCGGCCGGGTGCGTGGCCGACCGCGGGAGTCCACGTGACCGGCGAGGGCGCGGATGGTCGGGTGAGCGTAGGCCTCGACGAGCGTGACCTCCACGCCCGTGGCGGCGGAGATCTCGCCGGTCACCGCAGCGACGAGCAGTGAAGTCCCCCCGAGGTCGAAGAAGTTGTCCGTACTGCCGATCCCCGTGAGTTCGAGCCGGTCCTCCCAGATCCCAGTGATCAGGCGCTCGGTGGGTGTTCGTGGCTCCGAGTACGTCACCGACAGCGGGGGACGCTCACGCGTCACGCCGGGCAGCCGTGCAGCGTCCACCTTGCCGTGGGCGTTCAGCGGAATCGTCTCGACCCGGAACCACACAGAGGGAACGGAAGGCGCCGGCAGGCGGGCGGCGAGGTAGTCCCGCCACGGTGGTTCGATCTCTCGTACCCCGGGTATCCGTCCCTGGTCCGTCGGGCCGTCAGCGGCGGATGAGACGGTGGTGGCCGACCAGGGAAGAACATGGGCCACGAGCCGGAGCCGACCACGGCTACCGGGGACGGCGGTCACGTGGGCGTTCCGGATGTCGGGGTGCTGTAAGAGAAGCGTCTCCACCTCGTCCGGCTCTACACGGTGGCCATCGATCTTCACCTGGCGGTCGGTGCGGCCGATGTACCGGAACTCACCGTCGAGAAGGAGCACGCGGTCCCCTGTGCGGTACCACCGTCGGCCGCCGCGTTCGACGAAGCGCTCCGCGGTCAGGTCGGCCCGGTTGCGGTAGCCGAGTGCCAGGCAGCTTCCGCCCAGCAGGAGCTCGCCCTCTTCGCCGGCCGGGACATCGACGCCTTCGGAGTCGACCGGAATCGCTGCGACATGCGGCAGAGGTCGTCCGATCGGCGGGAAGTCGGGCCACTGGGACACGTCCCCGTCGAGCAGGTGACTGGTGACGACATGGGTCTCGGTCGGCCCGTACTGGTTGTGCAGGCGCGCTTTGCCCAGCCGGGAGAACCATTCGCGGATCTCAGGGGTGATGCGCAGTTGTGAGCCTGCGACAAAGACGTGCTCGACAGCGGTGAGCGGAGCACTGCGTCGACCGCGGTCCGCGACCGACTGCAGGAAGGCCGTCGGGAGGAACAGCCGGGTGACTCCGGCTTCGGCGACGTGATCCAGCAGACGAACGGGGTCACGTCGTATGTCGTCGGGGACGATGTGCAGTGTGCCGCCGAGGGCCAGGCTGGTGAGGATCTCCTGCCAGGCGACGTCGAAGGTGATGGCCGCCACCTGCGCCGTGTGGGGAGCGCCGGAGCGGCCCTCCGTACGCAGATGCCAGTCGACCAGTCCCGTCAGGGGCTCACGCCCCATCGCCACGCCCTTGGGTTCGCCCGTCGACCCGGAGGTGTGGAGCACGTACGCCAGCTCGTCTTCGCGATCGTCGCACAGGGGATGGTGACCTGTGGCGGGAAGCGGATCGCAGACGAGCTTCGGGACGCCGTCCGTCGGCTGTGCCTGCCGGATCATGTGGCGTGCGCCGGAGTCCGCAAGGATCCGCTCCGTCCGCCGGCCGGGCTGTGAGCGGTCGACGGGGATGCATCCCCGCCCGGACCGCCATGTGGCGACGATGGCGACGATCAGACCGATTGAGCGTGGGACGTCGATGACAAGGGGTTCGAAGGACTTGCTCGCCTTTGCGATGTCCCCGGCCAGGGCAGCGCTCAGCTGACCGAGCTGGCGGTAGCTGATGGATTCATCGACGTCGCAGACGGCTACGGAGTCCGGGCGCCTCTCGATGGCGGCCAGGATCAGGTTCAGAAATGTCATGGCTTTGAACCGGTGGCCGATCCGTCGGTGCGCAGCAACCGCAGTCGCTCCGCCGGAATGCTGGCCCTGAACTCCGGATCGGTGACGCCGAGTCCTGCGCTCGGTGCCAGGCAAAGGACGCCCACCTTGCCCACGTGGAGGTTCCGGTGCACTCGGTGGACGGCGTCTGGAGCACTGGCCAGCGGGTGCACCTCTGAGAGGGCCGGCATGATGCGGCCCAGGCGGACCAGCCGGTTGGCCTCGGCGGCTTCCTGATAGTTGGCACCGTGGCTGCCGACGATCCGCTTGAGGTTGGTCCACAGGTGGCGGTTGTCGTAGTCGTGTGCGTAGCCCGCGCTTGAGCCGCAGGTCACGACTGTGCCACCGCGCCGGGCGAGGAATACGGAAGCACCGAACGTCGGCCTGCCCACATGCTCGAACACGCAGTGCGGATCTTCACCGAAGTGGTTCCGAATGCGGTTGCCCAGCCACCTTCGCCCGGCGAGCGCGGAGAGGCCGTCGGGACCTGGCACATCCTGGCGGTCAATGACGAGGTCGCACCCGATGGACCGGGCGACTTCCGCCTTCTGTGCCCCACCGACGACGCCGACCACCTGGCAGCCGGCCGCCTTGGCCAGCTGAGTCGCGTAGACGCCCAGCCCTCCGGTGGCACCCCAGACGAGCACCAGATCGCCAAGCTTGACCCGGGCACCCCGGTCGCTGATCAGCATCCGGTACGCCGTCATCAGGCACAGGGTGTTGCAGGCCGCTTCCTCCCACGTGAGGTGAGCGGGTTTGGGAAGAAGCTGGGTCGACTTCACGATCGCGTACTGGGCGAGGCCTCCGAAATTCGTCTCGTACCCCCACGCCCGCTGAGAAGCGGAAAGCATTCCGTCCCACTGGGTCACCGGATCCTGCTCGTCCGCGTACAGCGTGCTCACCACCACATGGTCGCCAACCCGCCAATGACGCACGGAAGGTCCGACCCTCACGATGACCCCGGCCGCATCCGAACCCAAAATGTGGCGGTCCATCACATGTCGGGCCAGGCCGGGGTCCTCCCTTGCCGACCGGTCGATCAGGCGGAACGTGGACACCGGGCGGAACATGGCCGACCAGACAGTGTTGTAGTTCACGGCTGATGCCATGACGGCGATCAATGCCTCGTCGGGCGCGAGGTCCGGCAGCGGCACCTCTTCAACGTGCAGGGATTTCCGGACGTCGAGGGACGACTCGTCCTCACCTTCGAACAGTGACTCATCGGATCGTCGAATCACCAGGCCGATTGTGGATGTCGGCGCCGAACAACCTTCGAGCTCCGTCCCCGACAAACCTGCTAACACCGCCTGCGTCATAACGGGAGCCAAAACCGCCCCTCCTGCACCGCGAGCGAAAATCCGTGGCCGGTCTGATCAACACAATTCTGTCGTGCAGCCCGGCGAGCATCTCCCGGTACCGCCAGACAGTCAACCGCGACTTCCAGCCGAACCCCCTGGATTCCCTCCTGCCTCTGATCTCCGTCGCGCAAGGCCCCACCCCACCCGCCAAACGACTTCAATCCCGCATCAGACGGCTCACGGCTCGCATGTCGAGTTGTGGGCGTCGCTCCGGGTGATGCAGCGTTGATTCCGAAATCGGATCAACCACGGGAGGGAAACTCCATGGACAACAACCACTCGTACGAAATCTCCGTGAAGCTGGAAGGTTTTGACCTCACCCCGGAGGCACAGAAGAGTGTCGCGAACGCCATTCGCGCCGCAGTTGCCGGTCGTCTCTGGCGCTCGGGCGCGGAGTGCGACGTCGTCCTCCGTGCCCCCGGGAAGGAGGCCTCGGGGGACCTGGTGATCGTGGCTGCGGCTTCCGTTGGGGGCTGTTGTTGACCCACCGCCCAGGAGTTCGCGGTCGCATGAACCTGGCAGGACTCCCCCCGGCTCTCCAGCGATGGAACCAGTACGAGCAAAAGTGGATGTGTCGGGGTGGTGACCCTCTCCGAGTGCGCCCCGACACGTACGACGGAGACTGGAGCTATTTGCCCGAGTCGGGAAACGTATTTCACCTTCCCGCCTTCTGGATCGATCGCCGCGCCGTCGATGTCCGGATGGCCGAGCCGGTCGACTCCGCCATCATGGAGACACTGTCACGTCGGCATAGGGGCAGAGACCAGATCCTGTTCTTCGTGCATCCGGCCGCTCTCCCCGAGTGCAGGGACTTCCTGGTCCGCCACGCCGCCGTTCCAGTCGCGGAAGAGCAGGGATTCCTTGCATCCCCGACGTCGAGCACGAGAACCGTGCTCGCCTGGCGCCGAGCAGCGCCGAACACCGCCTTCATGGTGAAACTGAGTCTGCCCTTCACCCTTGGTGATGCCCTGCGCACGCTGCCCCCGCTCCGAATCGTACGTTCGATCGCGGTCACCAGGCTGCTGGACGCATCACAGAATGAACTTCCGCCGTTCTTCCGCTATCTCCGTGAATCAGTCGGTGTCATACCCAATGAACACACCGACGGGGGTTTCTTGATCAGAGAGATCCCCGATTACGTCGTGGAAGAACAGAAGGACTTGATCCCGTTGTTCGCGCTCTACGCCCGCCCGGAAGGGCGTCCGCCGTGGTTGGCACGCCTGGTGGCCGAGTCGGGCCTGGAAGTGGGCGACCACCTCGACAGGTTCCTGTTGGAGCCCTTCGCCCGTCAGTGGGTCTCGCTCATCGTTGATGAAGGCCTGCTCCCGGAGCCTCACGGCCAGAACCTTCTGGTCGAGTTCGACCGGCGTGCTGGTGCCGAAGGAGCCTTCACGGGCACGTTCGTCCACAGGGACTTCGAAGGCTTCTACGTCGACGTGCAACATCGGGCCCGCGCCGGCAGGCCCCTACCGCAGGACCCTGCCTCACTGGCCGCCATCGACGCTGCTGAACCACCCGACCGGTTCGCGGCGCGAGTCGTCGGCGGTCTCATGTGGTACTTCCAAGGTGGCGTGCTCTACACCCTCGACCGGCTGATTGCGGGCTGGTTCAGCTCCGGTGTTCTGACAGGACTGCGCCCGGCGCCCGGGGAGATGGAAGCCCGCTTCGAGGCACGTCTCACCGACGAGCTTTCGCGCCGTGTGGGGTCGCGTGTCGTTCTGGACGCCGAAGACAAGCAGAACAGCCTGTTTCTCGCCGTACAGGCAGCGCAACAGGCCCACCTCGCCCATCGCCTCGCCAAGCCCGCGCCACGTGTCAGGCCCTCGCGGTCAGCATCCCCATGACGACCGTCTCTCAGTCTGCCGAGACGACTTGACCCGCCATCGGATTGTTAGCAGCCTTCTTCGGGTCGCGCCGGGAGATGGTGTTCTCGCCGGTGATGCCGTGGACCATGAGGCGGGTCATGGCGATGTGGATCACGGCTTCGGATCGGGCTCGCTGGCCTGGGACGGTGCTTTGGGGCGGGGTGCCGGGGTGCTCGGTTGGTTTCCGAGCGCCCCGGCTCTGTCCTGTTGTTCCTATCGGACGGTCTTGGACGGTATCTTGGGAGTGCCCTTGATGGGGTCCTGACCCAGGCCGATGACCCGGTCGCCGCGTTGTTTGCCCATCGGGATGTAGATGCTGAACGGCTTGTTGCTGCCATCGGTCCCGGTCACATGGACGCTGGCGTAGTCCGGCTCGAGCGGCCGGCAGCGGCCGTCGGCGGCGAGGTGGCTCTTCGTGGTGCCTCCGCCGCGGGACTGTCCGAGGGCATGGTCGTGCGGCTCGTCGGCCGGGGCCCCTTTTTGACGGTCCCCGGCGGCGTGCTGGTGAGTGCGGACGATCGTGGGGTCAACGGCGACGACCTAGTCGTGGTCGTCGTTGGTGTCGGCCTGGGCGAGCAGGGCTGCGAAGACACGTTCCCAGTGCCGTCGATGGCCCACATCCGCAGCCTGCTGTGGGCTCCGTTCCACGACCCGAACCGCTCGGGCAGGTCTATCCAGGGTGTCCCGGTGCGGTACCCGGGGAGGCCCGCTGGCGGATCGAGCACGACTACCGCGAGCTGAAAACCGCCCTGGGCCTGGACCACCACGAGGGCCGCTCCTTCACCGGCTGGCACCGGCACGTCACCTCGTCGCCGCCGCCCACCTGTTCCCCACCGAACAGCGGACCACCTGCCGAAAGAAGCCCATGCCGGGGCCTGGCCCTCTACCAGGCCCTGGACCTCCTCCAACACCTCATAGCCACCTGGACCGGCACATGCCCCACCTGTCGACGACCCACCTGGCAGACCTACGACACCAACTTACAGAGCACTACTAGGAACCTGACATGACCTCAGGATCCACCACCTACAGCCCGGGCAGTCTGCGTGGGCCGGTTTCTGTGTTCTTCGGCGTTGTTGCGCTGATCGCTGCAGTGTTCCTCGGTTTCATCGGAATCGCGCTGGCCTATCCAGTCTTCTTGGTGGCCGCCATCGGTGGCTGACCCCGGCCTCCAGCAGCTGGCCTTTGCTTTCAGTGCCTGCCCCTGATCCGGCACACTGAACTCGTCCGGCTCCGCTGGATCGAGGTGGACGGGCATGGCCCCATCAGCGCCGATTTCTCTAGAAGATCGGTCTAAGGGCTGTCCCGTAAATGATCTTCTCGCCGCCTCGGGCATGACGAACCGTCGTGCGGCCCGCTTGCCTATCCGGTGAGGGCGAGGTTGTGCATCCGGGCGATGCCGAGCATGGCGTGGTGGACGCCGTCGCCTTTGAGGCGGCAGTCGCGGA